>DASQSR010000504.1:0-19818 GCA_035642295.1 Allostellaceae bacterium
GCGGCGTGGAATTCGGCGTTGGCGGCGTGGTAGAGCGCGGCGTCGCCGGAGCGGACGAGATCGCCGCAGCGGGCATGCAGCGCCTCGAGGTCGCGGCGGGCGCCGGCGGAGAGGGCGGCGGCCGCCAGCCGGGCGCAGACGCCTTCCATCTCGGCGAGCGCCTCGAACAGTTCCTCGATGCGGTCCTCGCTGATGGTGGCGGCGACGGCGCCGCGATGGGCGCGCACGCGCACGAGTCCGGCCGCGGCCAGCTCGCGCAGCGCTTCGCGCACCGGCGTGCGCGAGACGCCGAAGCGCCGCGCGAGGCCGGCCTCGTCGAGGCGGGCGCCGGCGGGGAGCTTGCCGGTGATGATGTCGTCGGCGAGCAGCTGGCGGACGACATCGGCACGCGTGATGACGCCGGCGCTCATTCACTCCAATCCGGCCGCGGAATCGCTCGATAGGCCTCGCGCAGCGCCTGCGACCAGCGTTCGCGGATCATGCGGAAATAGGGGTCGTCCTCGCCGATGCGGCGCTTCAGCTCGAACTTGAAGGCATCGCGGCGATAGACCAGGAGATCGATCGGCGGGCCGACGGTGAGGTTGCTGCGCAGGGTCGAGTCCATCGAGATCAGCGCCAGCTTGATGCCGTCATAGAGATCGGTGTCATAGCGCGCGGCGCGGTCGAGGATCGGCTTGCCGTATTTGTGCTCGCCGATCTGGAGGAACGGCGTGTCGGCCGTCGCCTCGATGAAATTGCCCGCGGCATAGACCTGGAAGAGGTGCGGGTCGCCGCCCTTGATCTGGCCGCCGAGCAGGAAGGAGACTTCGAACTGCACGTTCTGCGCCTGCATCGCCGGGCCGTCGGCGCGGTAGACGCGGCGCACCGCCTCGCCGACGAGATGCGCGGCGCGGAACATGCTCTTGACACCGAACATCGTCTCGACCGCGTCGCCGGCCTCGATGCCTTCCTGCAGCAGGTTGATGACCGACTGCGTGAGGGCGAGATTGCCGGCGGCGAGCAGCGCGATCACGCGCTCTCCCGGCGTCTCGAAGAGGTAGGTCTTGGAGAAGGTGGCGATGTTGTCGACCCCGGCATTGGTCCTGGTGTCCGCGAGCAGGACGAGACCGTCCCTGAGATCGAGCCCGACGCAATAGGTCATGTTCTTCTCCCCGACGCCGGCGCTCATTGATCGGCGCCGGCTTGCATCACCTGGACCGCCACCGCCAGGGTCTCGGCCGCGATGCCGCGGCGAACGCCGCGCACCGGGGCCGCCGCGTGGTAGTCGAGGCCGACGCTCGTCCGGATATAGGCTTCGGTGGGGCAGATGCGGTTCGATGCGTCGAACCCCACCCAGCCGAGATCGTGGACGAACGCCTCGGCCCAGGCATGGCTTGCCTCATACTCGCGCGACTCGGTTCCCGTCCAGAGGTATCCGCCGATATAGCGCGCGGGAATGCCGAGCAGCCGGGCGGCGGCGATGAAGAGATGCGCGTGGTCCTGGCAGACGCCGGCGCCGGCGGCCAGCGCCTCGGCCGCCGTGGTCTGGGTGTCGGTGGCCCCGGGCAGGTATTCAACCGCCTCGCGCACGGCGCCCAGCAAGGCGTGCAGCTGCTTCAGCACCGAGCCGTGCGCCGCCACCTTGTGGGCCAGCCCCTCGATCGCCGCGTCCGGCATGGTCAGCGGCGTGCGGCGTAAGAAGAACAGCGGCGGCAGCGGCTCGGGCGCGCCGCGGACGATGCCGTGCGTCGCCGCGGTCTCGATCTCGCCGTCGACGAAGACCCGGGCTTCGGAGTGCGGCAGGTTGACGGCATGGGTGTGGGTGATGTTGCCGTAGCCGTCGATGAAGACCGGCAGCTCGCGCTGGCGGTCGCTCCACACCCGCCATTCGACGACGCGGAGCCCCTCATAGCCGCGGGGCGTGAGCTTGAGGCTCTGGATCGCCAAGGCGATCGCGCCGTCATAGCGGTAGGCGGTCTCGTGGCGGACGCGCAGACGCATGGGTGCTACACCAGATAAAGCGCGCTGATTTCGTTGCCGAGAACCACCGAGCGGTCGATGAACTCGGTCAGGAACTCGTGCAGCCCGGACTGGAAGATGTCCTGGATACGGCCGAAACGCAGCCGGGCATGGAGCTCGCCGGCGATGCGGTGGCATTCGCCGCGCTTGCCGCCATAGGCCTCGGCCAGCAGCTCGAGGTAGCGCACGATCTGCTCATGGCAGCTCAAAAGCGAGCGTGGCATCTCCGGCCGGAGCAGCAGCAGTTCCGCCACCAGCCACGGCTTCAGCCGGTCCTGGTAGATCCAGTGATAGCTGCGCAAGGCGGAGACGGAGCGGAGGATCGCCTGCCAATGGTAGTAGTCGAGGGCGCCGCCGACCCCTTCGTGACGCGGCAGCAGCACATGATATTTGACGTCGAGGATGCGGGCGGTGTTGTCGGCGCGCTCCAGGAAGGTGCCGAGCCGGGTGAAGTAGAAGGCGTCGTTGCGCAGCATGGTGTTCGAATAGGCGCCGGCAAACAGCAGCGAGCGCTCCTTCACCCAGTCGAGCAGCGCCGGCAGGTCGGCGGCGGCGGCAAAGCGCTGGCCGCCGCGCGCCTGGTGCCAGGTCTCGTTGAGCGCGTCCCACATGTCGACGGTGAGGGCGGTGCGTACCGCGCGCGCATTGCGCCGCGCCGTCTCGAGGCAGGAATAGATGCTGGAGGGATTGTCGGGATCGCGCACCAGGAAATCGATCACCAGCGCCGGGCTCGCCTCGGCGTGCTTGCCGAAGAATTGCGGCGCGCAGCCGGCGGCGAGCAAGGTCGAGTGCCATTCATTGCCGGCATTCTCGAGCGAGCGGGTGAGGCTCGACATGCGGTGACCGACCATGACGATGCGCGCAATGTTCTCCGCCCGCTCCATGTACCGCGCGAGCCAGTAGAGGCTGTCGGCGGTGCGGCTCAGCATCGCCTCAGCTTTCGAGGATCCATGTGTCTTTCGTGCCACCGCCCTGGCTCGAATTGACCACCAGCGAGCCTTCGCGCATGGCGACGCGGGTGAGGCCGCCGGGGACGATGCGAATCTCGCGCCCGACCAGCATGAAGGGCCGGAGATCGACATGGCGCGGCGCGATGCCCTGCTCGACGAAGGTCGGGCAGGTGGAGAGCGCCAGCGTCGGCTGCGCAATGTAGTCGCCGGGCGTCGCCTTGATCCGCGCGCGGAAGACGTCGAGCTCGTCGCGCGTCGCCTTGGGGCCGATCAGCATGCCGTAACCGCCCGAACCGCGCGTCTCCTTGACGACGAGCTCGGCGAGATGGTCGAGGACATAGGCCAGCTCCGCCTCCTGCGCGCAGCAGAAGGTGCGGACATTGCCCAGGATCGGCTCTTCGCCGAGATAGAAGCGAATCATCGCGGGAACGTAGCGGTAGACCGACTTGTCGTCGGCGATGCCGGCGCCGACGGCGTTGGCGAGCGTCACATTGCCGGCGCGATAGGCATTGAAGAGCCCCGGCGTGCCGAGGATGGAATCGGGCCGGAAGGTCAGGGGATCGATGAAATCGTCATCGACGCGGCGATAGAGCACATCGACCCGCCGGGGCCCCTCCGTCGTGCGCATGTAGACGATGGCGTCGTCGACGAAGAGATCGGCGCCTTCGACCAGCTCGATCCCCATCTCGTCGGCGAGGAACGAGTGCTCGTAATAGGCGCTGTTGTAGGCGCCGGGGGTGAGGAGGGCGACGCAGGGCTCGCCGCGGCAATTGGGCGGCGCGACCGATTTCAGGGTCTCCAGCAGCTCTTCCGGGTAGTGGGCGACCGAGGCGATGCGATGATGCGCGAAGAGATCGGGGAAGAGCCGCATCATCGCCTCGCGGTTCTCCAGCATATAGGAGACTCCGGACGGCGTGCGGCAATTGTCCTCGAGCACGACGAAATCGCGCGGGCCGGTGCGGACGATGTCGATCCCGGCGACATGGGTATAGACGCCTTCGGCCGGCTCGAAATCCTGCATCTCCGGACGGAAGCCGGCATTGTCCAGCACCAGCGCCGGCGGGATGATGCCCGCGCGCAGGATCTCGCGCCGGTGATAGACATCGCGGAGAAACGCATTGAGCGCGTGCACCCGCTGCTTCAGGCCGCGGGACAGCAGCTGCCATTCGCCGGCGTCGAGAACGCGCGGGATGATGTCGAAGGGAATGAGACGCTCGGGATCGCCGCCTTCGGCATAGACGGCAAAGGTGATGCCGATGCGGCGGAACAGCAGCTCGGCCTCGCGTCGCTTCAGCGCCAGCACCTCAGAGGGCGTCTCCTCAAGCCAGCGGCGCACCGCCTCGTAATGGGAGCGGCATTGGGTCGCCGTTCCCATCTCGTCGAAAGGAAGCGGGACTTCCAGGTCTGCTGCCAGGCTGAGGCTCATGGGCGGCGCTCGCTCCCGGCGGCAATGGCGGGCGCCGCCTCAACGCCGGTGCTGCAAAGCCCGGGCCAAGGCGCGTTCCAGGCGAAGCCGCGCGCGACGGTCGAGGCTTCCGGCGCGCCGCCCTGGCCGCGACTGCCAGAGCGACGGCAGCGCTGCTCAAGAATTAGGCAAGGCGACGGCCTGCGGCGCGGCGACCGCGCCCGGCGGGCGGCAGGAGAGCTGGCACGGCGCTTGCCTTTGGCTCGGCAGGCCGGCGGGGGTCGGCTCTTATGCAGTTTCCAGACGCGAAACATATTCTGGTAGTGGATGACGATCCGCTCATCCTCGAGTTGCTCGAACGCGCCCTCGACGCCGCCAATTTTCGTGTCAGCAAGGCGCGGCGCGTGTCGGTGGCGCGCGACTTGATGTGCCGGCACGCCATTGATCTTATCATCACCGATGCGCGCATTCCTGGCGAGACTGGACTGGAGCTGGCCCGGTCGGCGCGCGAGCGCGGCATCGCCGTGCTGCTGATGACCGGCGATACCGAATGGGCCGACGAGCACGGCGTCGAGCCCGACCAATACCTGGCCAAGCCGTTCGAGCTCTCCGAGCTGATGGCGCGGCTGCGCGCCCTCCTGTGAGGGGGGGCGCCGCCGCGGCGCGAACTCGTCAAGCGGCAATTCAACGCTCGGAAGGCGTATAGTGCGCCGCCGCCGCGTTGGGCTATAAGGGCGGGCGCCGCCCATTTCACGAGCAGCCGGAATGAATCGCTGCCTTCTCGCCGTCGTCGTTGTCGCCGCCTTCGTCAACGCCGTGCCGTCGCGCGCCGAGTTTCATCCGATCCGCTGGCGCGGCGATCCCTACAGCGACGACCTCATGGGGTCCGGGTTCGAAGCGCGCGACGGCGAGCCGCTGGGTAGCGCCGCCGCTTGTGAGGAGCCGACGGAGCGCAAGGTGGCGCGCCAATGGCGCGATCTCGCCGCGCGGGTCCGCCGGCTCGCCGCGCTGAACTCGGGAGAGCAGCGGGAGCGGCTGCTGGCGCGGGCGCAGGAATTCGAAGAGCGCGCCCGCCGGTGGGAAGAGAGTCGCAAGCCAACCGAAAAGGGCTGAAATCGGGCTCGGCGAAGGCGCTCCTCGTGGCAGGGGCGCGGCCGAGCCGCGGCCAATCCCCGGGGCGAAGGAGCGACGACGCTCGAATGGTCGCTGTCCTCGCCGCCGCCTTACCACACCTGGGCCGAGCTGCCGCACATCGCCTAGCGCGACGCGCCGGCGGCTCCGTCGGCTTGGCAGGAGAGCGCGCCGGTCCTATATGGCGGGGACCACGATCCGACACTGCCATGGCCGCACGCGATCCCTACGAGGTGCTGGGCGTCAACAAGGAGGCGACGGAAGACCAGATCCGCACCGCCTACCGCAAGCTCGCCAAGAAGCACCATCCCGACCTCAATCCCGGCAACAAGGAGGCCGAGGCGCGCTTCAAGGAAATCGCCGGCGCCTATGACCTGCTGTCGGACAAGGACAAGCGCGCCCGCTTCGATCGCGGCGAGATCGATGCCAGCGGCGCCGAGCGGCCGGAACACGCCTACTCCCGCTATCGCGGCTTTGCCGAGGGCGCGCCCGGCGAGCGCTACGAGTTCCACGCCGCCGAAGGCATAGCGCCCGAGGATATGGACGACCTCTTCGCCGTCTTCGGCCGCGGCCGGCCGGGCGGCGGCAGGCCGATCCGGATGCGGGGCGCCGATCTCCATTTCGCCCTCACCGTCGATTTCCTGACGGCGATCAACGGCGCGCGCCAGCGTCTGCAACTGGCCCCCGACCGCAGCCTCGAGGTCACCATACCCGCGGGCGTCCGCGACGGCCAGGTCCTGCGGCTGAAAGGGCAGGGCCAGCCTGGCCTCAACGAGGGTCCGCCCGGCGACGCGCTCATCGAGATCCGCATCGCGCCCCATCCCTTCTATCGCCGCGAGGGCGACGACATTCATCTCGACCTGCCGGTGACGCTCGCCGAAGCGATGCTGGGCGGCAAGGTGACGGTGCCGACGCCGTCGGGCTCGGTGAGCATGACCATTCCGGCGCAGTCCAATAGCGGAAAGGTGCTGCGCCTCAGAGGCAAGGGCGCGCCGCGGCCGGATGGCAGCCAGGGCGACGCGTATGTGACGCTGCGCGTCATGCTGCCGGAAGGCGGCGACGAGGCGCTGGCCGCCTTTCTGCGCGACTGGGCGCCGAAGCACCCCTATGATCCGAGACGGGGAATGTCGTGATGATGAGCTTCGACGCGGTGATCCGCCTTGTCGGCGGGCTCGAGCCCCAGGAGCTGCAGCGCTGGATTGCCGAGCGCTGGGTGCGGCCGCAGAGCGCCGCCGAGGGCTATGTCTTCGCCGAGGTCGATGTGGCGCGGGTGCAGCTCATCTGCGACCTCAGCCATGAGCTCGCCATCGACGAGGAGGCGATGCCGGTCGTGCTGCAGCTGCTCGACCAGGTTTATGCGCTACGCCGGCGCCTGCGCACCGTGATCGAGGCGATCGACGCCCAGCCCGACGCGGTCCGCACCGCGCTGCGCACCCGGCTCGGCGCGGCCCAAGCCGGGCGCGAGTAGCGGCCGAGAACGGGCAAGCGGCCCGGGACTGGCGCCGGCGGCGCCCGGCGGTAGAATGCAGGCGCGATGATCGTCGGGCTCTTCTTCCACATCCTGGCCGCGGTGATCTGGGTGGGCGGCATGTTCTTCGCCTATCAGATACTGCGCCCCGCGGCGGGCCCGCTCGAGCCGGCGCAGCGCCTGGCGCTCTGGCGCCGCGTCTTCGAGCGCTTCTTTCCCGCGGTGTGGGGCGCGATCGTGGTGCTGCTCGCCAGCGGGTACGGCATGGTCTTCGCGGGGTTCGGCGGCTTCGCCCATTTGCCGCTCTATATCGACCTCATGCAGGGCATCGGCATCGTCATGATGCTGATCTTCGCCCATCTCTACTTTGCGCCGTGGAAGCGCTTGCGCCGCGCGCTCGATGCCGGCGACTTGCCGGGGGCGCAGCGTCAGCTCGACCAGATCCGCGGCATCGTCGGGTTCAATCTTCTCCTCGGTCTCGCCGTCGTCGTGATCGGCGCCAGCGGGCGTTATTGGGGGTAGACGCGATGCTGGAGCTTTACGACCTCGCCGGCGCCGAAGAGGATCGCCGCTTCAGCCCGTTCTGCTGGCGCGTCCGCCTGGCGCTGGCGCATAAGGGCCTGCCGGTGAAGACCATTCCCTGGCGCTTCACCGAGAAGGCGAGGATCGCGCCCTCGGGCCAGGGAAAGGTTCCGGTGCTGGTGGAGGATGGACGCTGGATCGCCGATTCCTGGGCGATCGCCACTTATCTCGAAGCCCGGTATGCCGACCGTCCCTCGCTGTTCGGCGGCGGCGCCGGCATCGCGCTGGCGCGCTTCTACAACCAATGGACCGAGGGCGTGCTGCACGTGGGGCTCATCCGCTTCGCCCTGCTCGACATCTGGCGTCATGTCGCGCCCGAGGACAAGGAGTACTTCCGCCGCTCCCGCGAAGAGCGCTTCGGCACCAGCCTCGAAGCCGTGGTCGCCGATCGCGACCAGCGCCTCGACAGCTTCCGCAGGAGTCTTGCGCCGCTGCGGCAGACCTTCGAGGCGCAGCCTTTCCTCGGCGGCGACGCGCCGCTTTATCCCGACTACATCGTTTTCGGCGCGTTCCAATGGGTGCGCTGCATCAGCGACTACCCGGTGCTCGCGGCCGAGGACCCGGTCGCGGCGTGGCAGCGGCGCATGCTCGGGCTCTTCGACGGGCTCGCCGGCACGGCCAACGGCTACAGCGTGGCGTAGGGAGCAAGGCGATGACGGTCGAGCGCAAAGAGGTCGGTAAGCAGCGCTATCGCGAAAGCTATGGCCGATATTTCGAGGATTTCGAGGTCGGCGATGTCTACGAGCACCGCCCCGGTCGCACCATCACCGAGACCGACAACATCCACTTCACCTTGCTGACCATGAACCAGCACCCCATCCATTTCGACCGCGCCTATGCGGCGAAGTCGGAGTTCGGCAAGCCGCTGGTCAACAGCACCTTTCTCCTCGCGGTGATCACCGGCATGAGCGTCTCCGATGTGAGCCAGAAGGCGATCGCCAATCTCGGCTGGACCGACATCAAGCTCACCGCGCCGGTCTTCGCCGGCGACACGGTTTATGGCGAGACCGAGGTGCTGTCGAAGCGGCCGTCGCGGTCCCGGCCGACCCAGGGCATCGTCACCGTACGCACCATCGGCAAGAAAGCCGACGGCACGGTCTTCATGAGCTTCGAGCGCCAGGTCCTGGTGCCGAAGCGCGGCCATGCCGTCGACGATCAGGCGGACTACTGAACCCTGTCAGTGCTCTCCGGCGACGCCCTCGGCGGCGGCGGTGGTTGCGGGGTGCTGCGGCGTCATTTCGCCCGTGCCGGCCCAGAAGGTGTCGCCGCGGCAGGTCGCGCCCACGTTGACGCGCACCGCGTCGAGGAAGCCCAGAATGCAGTCGCCATAGAGGGTGGCGAATTGCGCGGTCGAGGCGGCCCAATGGGTGGTGAGCAGCGGCGGCTGGTCGATCACGACATGCGGCAGATCGCGCGCGCGGAGGATGGCGCGGGTGCGGTCGCCGCGTCCACCCGGATCGAAATCATCGCCGTGGAAGTAGAAGGCCATGACGCGGGCATGGCGAACTTCCTGATAGAGCGGGTAGAGCTTCGTCGCATTGTTGCGCCAGCTGCCGTAGTAGTCGGAGAAGCTGCCATAGGCGGCCGGGGCGGTGACCACGACCGAATCGACCTGGTTGCTGGCATCCGCGGCCATCAGGGCGATGAAGCCGCCGAAGGACTGCCCGGTGAGCGCCACCTGGCGGTAGCCCTCCTGCTTCAAGCGGCGCACGACCTCGACCAAGCCCTCCGCCGAGTTCTCGAGCGTGTCGGCGACGCGCATCCGGTTGAAGCGAAAGGTATCCCAGCCGCCGGCCTTGAGCGCCGCCATGTAAGGCGGCGTCGGCGCCGTGGAGTCCTCCGAATCGACGGAGCGGCCATGGCTCCAGATCACGGCGCCGGCGGCGCGCGCCGGCCCGAGCTCCGGCTCGCCGGGGATGGCCGGGGCGAGCCAGAGATTGTCATGTGCGTAAGCCGCGCCGCAAAAGCTGAACGCGGCGCAAAGGCCGAGAAACAAGCTGCGAAGGGTCATTGTGCTTTGGCTTTCCTGCGAAGGTCAGCGACAGCATCGAGTGCCAATCGTTTAGAAAAAGTTGCCGGCTAGAATCCGGTAGAACCAATGCTCGCGCAACTGGTTTCTCGACGAAGGGTCAGGCAACCCTTGCGCTACGCGGCAAACCGGCGATTGCGGTCAGCGCACGGCAGCACTAGCTTCCGCGGTATGAAGCGAGGGATCTAAGCGCATGAGGACGCGGCATTTCCGGACGATCTCAGGACTCCTGCTGGCAGCCTGGCTGGGCGGCTGCGACACGGCGACGCAGGCGGTGCAGGGCCCTGTCCCGCCGGTGCCGGCAGGCGAGGCGCGGCTTTATTTCTATCGCGACGCGGATGTCTACGACGGCACGGAAGTGACCACCGTGTCGCTCAACGGCGCCCCCACCGGCGCCTCGGGACTCGGCACCGTGTTCTATCGGGACGTGGCGCCGGGCACCTATCGCATCTCGGTCAGCAGCGACAAGCTCTACCCCGACCAGGACAAGACGGTCCAGGTGGGGGCAGGGTCGACTACCTTCGTCAAAGTCGAGAGCCAGCCTTACTGGGGCCAGTCCGGCTGGGAGTGGCAGGGAAATACGTTCCTGGTCGCCATTGTGGATCCCGCCATCGCGAGCGAGCAGATCAGCACGCTGCAGCGGACGGCCGGCTGAAGCGCCGGCGGCGTATCAGGTCCTGAGGCTGATCAGAACGAGGGAAGCCAGAACGACGCCAGCGAATTGCGCGCCGGCGGAGATCTGGCCGAGCACCAGGCCGCAGACGGCGCTGGCCAGGGTCACGGCGCCAAGAAGCGAGCTCATTGAAGGCCTCCTTCGGGTTTTATCGGCCAAATTTGCGAGACAACGCGGCAACCCGAAGGTTTATTCCGTATTTTAGCGGCCGGGCGGGATCAGGCGTCGATCCGGGTCGTCGTGGCGAGCTTGGCCAACGCTTGCGGGGTGTCGATATCGGTGAGCACGGCATCGCTCTCGACCTCGACCTCCGACACCCGCTCGGGATAGGCGGCGATGAGGTCGCGCGCCCCGACATCGCCCGAGATCGCCGCGAGTTCAGCGAAGAGCTGACGGCCCAGCAGAACCGGGTTGCCCCGCTGCCCGCGCCGGGTCGGCAGGCAAATCGCGCGCCCCTCGACCGGGTTGAAGCTGGCGATCAGCCGGTCGATGACGCTGGCGTTCACCATCGGCATGTCGCCGAGGCAGATGACGCAGCCGTCGATCTCGGCCGGCAGCGCGGCGAGACCGCACTTCAGCGAGGTCGAGAGGCCCTCCGCATAGTCCGGATTGTGGACGAAGCGGACGTCGATCCCGGCGAGCGCGCTCTCGACCCGCTCGCGCTCATGGCCGGTGACGACCAAGAGGGGCCGTGCCTGCGATGCCGCCACCGCTTCGACGACCCGCCGGATCATCGGCTTGCCGTCGATGCCGATGAGCAGCTTGTTGAGCGTCCCCATGCGCCGCGACTGGCCGGCGGCCAGCACCAGCCCGGCGATGCGCGGCGCCCGGGGCGCGGACTTCGCCGCCTCGGCGGCGACCTTGGCGCGCGGCAGCGGCCGGCTCGGGCTTGGAATATCGGCGAGGAGCCCGCCCACGCCCAGCCGCATGATCTGCTCCGGGCCTGCCGGCAGGTCCGCCAGCAGCCGCTGCAGCACCCAGTCGAAGCCGTTCACCTTGGGCGAGCGGGCGCAGCCGGGGAGACCCAGCACCGGCACGGCGCCGTGGCGGCCGATCAGCATGAGATTGCCGGGATCGACCGGCATGCCGAAATGCTCGATCACACCCCCCGCCGCCTCGATCGCCGCCGGTATGACGTCGCGGCGATCGATGATCGCCGAAGCGCCGGCGATCAGCACCAGCGCGGCGCCGGCGTCGAGAGCGGTGCCGATTTCCGGCGCCAGCGCCGCCGGCAGATGCTCGCAGCGCTGCTCGCTCAGCAGCGTGCTGCCAAGCGCGGCGAGCCGCTCGCGGGTGGTCTCGACCGTCTTGTCGAGCATGCTTTCCTTGATCCCGGGAAGCCGTGTCTGGATCAGCGCCACGGGCCGCGCGCGGAACGGGGCGACGGCGATGAGCGGACCCGCGGCCGCCGCTTCGGCGAGCCAGGCCTCGACCGAGCGGCGGCGCACGGCGAACGGAATGACTTTGACCGTCGCCACCATCTGCTTTGCCGCCACCACGCTGTAGGGCTCGATGGTGGCGATGGTCAGGGTTTCGTCGACGAGGTTGAGGCGGTCGATGCGGGTGCGATCGAATACAAGGAGTCCAGGGACTTCGGCGAAGAGGTTGACGCGGCCGGTGAACGGGCGAGCGACGCTGACATGGGCGCCCGCCAGCGGCGCGGCGATCTCGCCGGCGGCGGTATTCTCGTCGACATCGCCAGGCTCGAGCCGGGCGGCGATCACCGTGAAGCGGCCGGCGGCGCGCAGGGCCGCCACGTCCTCGGCGCTGAGCACGCGGCCCTTGCGCAGGCTGAGCTCGCCGGCTTTCAGCGAATGAGCGAGCACCGCGCCGACGGCCTCGTCGACGGGGACCTCGCCGAACTTCATGCCGCCTCGCGGTCGCCCGGCGGCTCGGCGCGGAGCACCTGCGTCATCTGCGCCATGACGGAAATCGCGATCTCAGCCGGCGAGATGGCGCCGATATCGAGGCCGACGGGGCCGTGGACGCGGGCGAGTTCGGCTTCGCCGATGCCTGTCGCCGCCAAGCGCTTGCAGCGCGCGGCATGGGTCTTTTTCGAGCCGAGAGCGCCGATATAGAACGCGTCCGAGCGCAAGGCCGTGATGAGCGCGGGGTCGTCGAGCTTCGGGTCGTGGGTCAGGGTGACGATGGCGGTACGCCGATTGGGCCGCAATTTCTCCAGCGCCTCGTCGGGCCAGTCGGTCGAGAGGGAAACATCGGGAAAGCGGGCGTCGCTGGCGAAGGCGGTGCGGGGGTCGACGACGGTGACGAGATAGCCGGTGAGGGACGCCATGCGCGCCAGCGGCTGGGCGATGTGCACGGCGCCGACGATGACGCAGCGCAGTCGCGGATTGAACACCTCGATGAAGACCGGCCCGTCGGCGGTCTCGATCACGGTGCTTCGATCGTCGGTGACGGCTTTGCGGATCGCCGCCAGCGCGGCCCCATCGAGGGTCAGATCGCCAGCCGTTTCAGTCGCTTCGATGAAGGTCTGGGAGCCGTTGGCGAGGCTCGTCGCCAGCACCGCCGGGCGCCCGTCGCGGCTTGCCGCGAGCGCCCTCTCGAGGAATTGGAGCTTCATTCGACGCGCTCGACGAAGACCTGAATCTTGCCGCCGCAGGCGAGGCCGACTTCCCAGGCGCGCTCATTGCTGACGCCGAAGCTGAGGAGGCGCGGCTTGCCGTCGCCAATGGTCTTGAGGCCTTCCTCGATCACCGCGCCTTCGACGCAGCCGCCCGAGACCGAGCCGACGAAGCCGCCTTCCTGCTCCAGGGCGAGCTTGGCGCCGACCGGCCGAGGCGAGGAGCCCCAGGTGGTCACCACCGTCGCCAAGGCCACGCCCTTGCCCGCGGCGCGCCAATCGGCCGCCTGCTGGAGGATCTCCTCATTGTCGCCCATCGTGCTACCCCGCTTCCCGCCAGGCCGCTGCGGCTTCGAGCCGGCGCGGGCCCGGCCGGGCCAATGCCGTCACCAGCTCTTCGAGGCTTTCCAGATTGTGCACCGGACGGAACTCGTCCACATGCGGCAGGATCGCCCTCATGCCCAATGATTTTGGTGCGAAACCCTCGTAACGCAACAGCGGGTTCAGCCAAACCAGCCGGCGGCAGGATTTGTGCAGCCGGTCCATCTCCCGGCCGATGCCGATCCCGGCGTCGCGGTCGAGCCCGTCGGTGATGAGCACCACCACGGCCCCTTGCCCGAGGACGCGGCGCGACCAGTCGTGGTTGAAATCGGCGACGCACTGCCCGATGCGCGTGCCGCCCGACCAATCCTCGACCGCGCCGGCCACCTTGTCGAGCGCCAGATCGACATCTTTCTGGCGCAGGAAGCGGGTGATGTTGGTGAGGCGCGTGCCAAAGAGGAAGGTGTGGACGCGGTCGCGATCATTGGTCACCGCATGCATGAAATGGAGGAAGACGCGGCTGTAGCGGCTCATCGAGCCGGAGATGTCGCAGAGAATGACCAGCGGCGGCGGCCGGCGGCGGCGGCGCTTGCGCTTCAAGGTCAGCAGGTCGCCGGAGCGCAGCTGCGCCCTCAAGGTGGCGCGCATGTCGGTGCGGGCGCCACGCGGATCGGCGGCGAAGCGGCGCGTCGGCAGATCGGCGACCGGCAGCACCATGCGGCTGATGGCGGCGCGCGCCATGGCGAGCTCGGCGGTCGACATCTTCTCGAAATCCATCTTCTGCAGCAGCTCGCGCTCCGAGAAGGTCATGGCGGCGTCAACTTCGATCTCCGTGTCGCGCGGCCGGTCCTCGCCGTTGCCGGCCCCGGCGTGGAGCGCCTCAGCAAGGCGCCGACTCATCTCTTCGCCGGGCTCGTTGCCGCGGATCGCAGGCAGCATCAGGCCCATCATCTTCTCCAGCAGCTGCGGATTGCGCCAGAAGATGTGGAAGGCCTGGTCGAAGAGCTCGCGCTGGTCCCGCCGATTGACGAAGACGGCGTGGAGCGTCCAGTAGAAATCGCTGCGGTCGGTGATGCCGACAGCGCGCACCGCCTCGACTGCCGCCAGCACTTTGCCGGGCCCGATGGGCAGACCCGCGGCGCGCAAGGTGCGCGCGAAATACATGATGTTGGCGAGGAGCTGCCCGGCCATCAGCTCGCCTGGGCGAGCTCCTGCTTCACCTGGGTGAGCAGGCGTTGCGCCTCGGAGCCCTGGATCTTGGCGATATCGTCCTGATACTTCAGCAGCACGCCCAGCGTGTTGTTGATCGCCTCGGGGCTGAGCGCCAGCACGTCGAGCTGGGTGAGGGCATGCGCCCAGTCGATGGTCTCGGCGACGCCCGGCAGCTTGAACAGCTCGGTCGTGGCGCGCAGCTTCTGCACGAAGCCGACCACCTCGCGCGACAGCGCCTCGGCGGTGCCGGGCGCCTTCACCTTCAGGATCTCGAGCTCGCGCGCCGCATCGGGATAATCGACCCAGAAATAGAAGCAGCGGCGCTTCAGCGCGTCGTGGATCTCGCGCGTGCGGTTCGAGGTGATGACGACGATGGGCGGGCGCTCGGCCTTGATCGTGCCGAGCTCGGGAATGGTGATCTGAAAGTCGGAGAGGACCTCGAGGAGATAGGCCTCGAAGGGCTCGTCGGTGCGGTCGAGCTCGTCGATGAGCAGCACCGGCGGCCCGGCGATGTCCCCCTCCAGCGCCTGCAGCAGGGGGCGCTTGATCAGGAAGCGGTCGGAGAAGATTTCCTCCTCGACGGTCTCGCGGCTCGCGGCGGCGGCCTCGGCGAGGCGGATCTCGATCATCTGGCGCGAGTAGTTCCACTCATAGACCGCCGAAGCGACGTCGAGCCCCTCATAGCATTGGAGGCGGATCAGCCGGCGCCCCAGGGTCTCCGCCAGCACCTTGGCGATCTCGGTCTTGCCGACCCCGGCCTCGCCTTCGAGGAAGAGCGGCCGGTTCAAGGTCAGCGCGAGATAGACCGCGGTGGCAAGGCTGCGATCGCCGACATAGTTGCCGCGACCCAACAGCTCGAGCGTCGCGCCGACCGAAGCGGGAAGAGAGGCCATCAGGAATCCGTACCGAGGTTTGGCGGGGTTCTAGGGGATGAGACCTCTGATGGCAACGACGCGAGGTAGCTAACCCCCTCCCCTTGCGGGAGAGGGAGGGGCCCGGCGCGCAGCGCCGGGAGGGTGAGGGGAGGTGGCAAGGACTTCCAAGATCTTCAAGCCAACGCCCTCAGGGTTCTCCATCACCTCGTTGTTCCAAAAATGCTACACGCGAAAGCCCTTGTGCTCGAGATAGCGGGTTCGTCGCGCGTCATGAGCAGTACGAATGCCGTGTTGGCCGCCATCGACTTCGATGATTAAGCGATGAGCGAAACACACGAAATCGGCGATGTAGCGATCGATCGGCTGTTGACGGCGGAATTTGTAGCTGGAGAGCTGTCGCGAGCGCAGCATGCGCCACACAGCATGCGCCACAGGGCGCGTTCGGCGTCGGTGCTGTCGCGGCGGAGGCGGCGCGCGGTTTCGGCGGTCACGCGGACCCCTCACCCTCCCGCCGCTTTGCGGCGGGCCCCTCCCTCTCCCGCAAGGGGAGAGGGGAAAGCTTGACGCGCCCCTCTAATCCGTTACCCCGCGGCTTGCAGGGCGCGTTTGGCCATGACGGTGACGAGGTGGGCGCGGTATTCGGCGCTGGCGTGGATGTCGGCGTTGAGGCCGCTGGCGCTCTGCTTGATCGCGGCGACGGCGTCGGGGCTCCAGGACTTCGAGAGTGCCGCTTCCATGTCCTTCTGGCGGAAGACGACCGCGCCGGCGCCGGTGACGGCGACGCGCACCTGTCCGCCGGTGCGGGCGACGAAGACGCCGACGACGGCATAGCGCGAGGCCGGGTTGGGGAACTTGGAATAGCCGGCCTTCTCCGCCAGAGGGAAGCTCACCGCGGTGACGATCTCGTCCGCCGCCAGGGCGGTCTCGAACATGCCCTTGAAGAAGTCGTCGGCGGCGATGCGGCGCTTGTTGGTGATCACGGTGGCATTGAGGCCGAGCACGGCCGAAGGATAGTCGGCGGCGGGGTCGTTATTGGCGATCGAGCCGCCGATGGTGCCGCGGTTGCGTACCTGCGGGTCGCCGATGCCTTCGGCAAGATGGGCGAGGGCGGGGATGGCGCTCTTCACCACGTCGGACGTCGCCACCTCGGCATGCCGCGTCATGGCGCCGATGACGATGGCGTTGCCGTCGCGCTTGATGCCCTTGAGCTCGGCGATGCGGCCGAGATCGATGAGATCGGAAGGCCGGGCGAGGCGCTGCTTCAAGGTCGGGATCAGCGTCATTCCGCCGGCGAGCAGCTTCGCGTCCTCCTTGCCGCTGAGCGCCTTGGCGGCGTCGGCGACGCTTTGGGCCCGCTGATATTCGAAATCGTACATGGCTCTCGCTCCCTCGTCCTTATTCTGCCGCCTGGGGCATGGTCTTCTCGGCAATCGCCCGCCACAAGCGCTCGGGCGTTGCCGGCATCTCCATGTCGGTGATGCCGAGCGGCGCCAGCGCATCGACCACCGCGTTCATCACCGCCGCCGGCGCGCCGATGGCCCCGGCCTCGCCGCAGCCCTTGACGCCGAGCGGATTGTGCGTGCACAGCGTCGTATGGGTGGCGACGTCGAAGGACGGCAGGTGGTCGGCCCGCGGCATGCAGTAATCCATAAACGAGCCGGTGACGAGCTGGCCGTCCTCGTCATAGAGGGCGTTCTCGTAGAGCGCCTGGCCGATCCCTTGCGCCAGGCCACCATGGACCTGGCCCTCGACGATCATCGGGTTGACGATGCGTCCGAAATCGTCCGCGGCGGTGAAGCGCACGACGCGGCAGATGCCGGTGTCGCGGTCGATCTCGATCTCGGCGATGTGGCAGCCGGCGGGATAGGTGAAGTTCTTGGGATCGTAGAACGCGGTCTCGTCGAGTCCGGGCTCGAGCTCCTCGATCGGGTAGTTGTGCGGCACATAGGCGGCAAAGGCCACCTGGCCGAAGGCGACGTTCTTGTCGGTGCCGGCGATCGAATACTTGCCGTCCTTGAACTCGATATCGGCGACGTCGGTCTCGAGCAGATGGGCGGCGATCTTCTTGCCCTTCTCCACCACCTTGTCGATGGCCTTGATCAGCGCCGAGCCGCCGACCGGCAGCGAGCGCGAGCCGTAGGTGCCCATGCCGAAGGGGATCTTGGCGGTGTCGCCATGGACGACATCGACCATCTCGAGCGGCACGCCGAGGCGGTCGGAGACGAGCTGGGCGAAGGTAGTCTCGTGGCCTTGCCCATGGCTGTGCGAGCCGGTGAAGACGGTGATGCTGCCGGTGGGATGGACACGCAGCTCCGCCGTCTCGTAAAGCCCGGCGCGGGCGCCGAGCGCGCCGGCCACCGCGCTCGGCGCGATGCCGCAGGCCTCGATATAGGTGGCGATGCCGATGCCGCGCAGCTTGCCCTGCCGCGCCGCTTCCTGGCGGCGCTTCGCGAAGCCGGCATAGTCGGCCGCTTTCAGCGCCATCTCCAAGGTGGTGAAGTAATCGCCGCTGTCATAGGTGAGCGCCACCGGGGTCTGGTAGGGATAGGCGTCCTTGGGGATGAAGTTGCGCCGGCGCAGCTCGGCGGGGTCGATCTTCATCTCGCGCGCCGCGGTGTCGACGATGCGCTCGATGACATAGCAGGCTTCGGGCCGCCCGGCGCCGCGATAGGCGTCGACCGGAACCGTGTTGGTGAAGGCGGCCTTGACCTCGACATAGATCGCCGGGGTGGTGTAGGTGCCGGCGAGCAGGGTGCCGTAGAGATAGGTCGGAACCGCGGTGGAGAAGGTCGAGAGGTAGCCCCCGAGATTGGCAATGGTCGCGACGCGGAGCGCCAGGAACTTGCCGTCCTTGTCGAGCGCCAGCTCGGCGCGGGTGACGTGATCGCGGCCCTGGGCGTCGGAGGCGAAGCTCTCGCCGCGCTCGGCGGTCCACTTGATCGGCCGGCCGACCCGCGAGGACGCCCAGGTGACGATCGCCTCCTCGGCGTAATGGTAGATCTTGGAGCCGAAGCCGCCGCCGACATCGGGCGCCACCACGCGCAGCTTGTGCTCGGGCAGCTGCAGCACGAAGGCCCCCATGAGCAGGCGGATGACGTGCGGGTTCTGGCTGGTGGTGTAGAGCGTGTATTCGCTGGTGGCGCGGTCATACTCGCCGATCGCCGCGCGCGGCTCCATCGCGTTCGGCACCAGCCGGTTGTTGACGATGTCGAGCCGCGTCACATGCGCGGCCTTGGCGAAGGCGGCGTCAACCGCGGCCTTGTCGCCGAGATGCCAGTCGTAGCAGAGATTGCCCTTCGCCTGCTCGTGGAGTTGCGGCGCGCCGGGCTTCAGCGCCTCCTCGCCCGAGACGACGATGGGCAGCGTGTTGTAGTCGACGGCGATCAGCTCGGCTGCGTCCTTGGCCTCAGCCCGCGTCTCGGCGATGACGACGGCGACGGGGTCGCCGATATGCCGCACCTTGCCCTGCGCCAGCACCGGGTGCGGCGGCTCGGCCATCGGCGAGCCGTCCTTCGAATGGATGAGCCAGCCGCAGGGGAGGCCGCCCACCTGCATGTCGGCGCCGGTAAAGACGGCAAGAACGCCGGGCGCCGTCTTGGCCTTCGCCACGTCGATGCCCTTGATCTCGGCATGGGCGTGCGGGCTGCGCAGGATGAAGGCGTGCACTTGGCCCGGGCGGTTGATGTCGTCGGTGTAGGTGCCGCGGCCGGTGAGGAAGCGTGCATCCTCCTTGCGGCGCACCGGGGCGCCGATGCCGGTGGCGGACATTACGCGGTCCCCCCCATCGCCTCGGTGCCGGCCTTGATGGCCTTGACGATGTTGTGATAGCCGGTGCAGCGGCAGATATTGCCCTCGAGCCATTCGCGGATCTGCTGCTCGGTCGGGCTCTTGTGGTGCTGAGCGAAATCGACGGCGCTCATCACCATGCCCGGCGTGCAGAAGCCGCATTGCAGGCCATGATGCTCGCGGAACGCCTCCTGCATCGGATGCAGCTTGTCGCCATTGGCGAGGCCTTCGATGGTGGTGACCTTAGCCCCTTCGGCCTGGACGGCGAGCATGGTGCAGCTCTTGGCCGAGATGCCGTCGACATGGATGACGCAGGCGCCGCACTGGCTGGTGTCGCAGCCGACATGCGTGCCGGTGAGGCCGAGGTGCTCGCGCAGCAACTGCACCAGCAGGGTGCGCGGCTCGACATTGGCGGTGACCGGTTTGCCGTTGACCGTAAGGCTTACGGTGGGCATGGGCTGCTCTCCCCTTGTTTCGTTGTCGTCGCCGGTCGCGTGACGCCACGCTCGTCAACGGCCGCCCGGAGCGTCACGCGGCAGGCCAGAAGGCGAGTTTCATGCGCCGGAGGCGCCGGGTCAAGCCGCTCTCGCGTGCCGCTCGTCCAGGCCTCAGTGGCTGCCGGCGCGGGTGAAGAAAAACAGCAGGATGACGACGACCACGACCAGCCCGACGACCCAAATCGCCGGCGACAGCCGGCGCGAAGGTGCGGCGGGTGAGGGGGGCGGTGGCGGGAGTGGCGCAGCGGCCGTGACGGCCTCGGCGGCGGGCGCTGCCGCAGCGGTCGCCGGCGCAGCGGCGCCGCCGCTC
>DASQSR010000505.1:0-2042 GCA_035642295.1 Allostellaceae bacterium
CCGCGGCGAAGGCCTCTTCGAACAGCGCGGCCTTGGCTTCGACGTCGAAGCGGCTTTCGGCGAAACGGCGCGCATTGCCGCCGAGGCGCTGGCGTCGCTCGGGGTCGCCGGCGAGGCGCAGCACGCCGTCATAGAAGGCCGCCTCCTCGCCGGGCTCGACGACGATGCCCGCCTCGGCCGCCCTGATCGTGGCGGCGGCATCGTTGCCGGCGGCGATCGAGGCGACGACCGGCCGGGCCGCCGCCAGATAGCTCAGAATCTTGGAAGGGACGCTGAAATCGGCGGCCTCGCGGCCGATCATGGCGAGCAGGATGTCGCTCGCGCCCAGCACCTCCGAATAGACCTCCATGGGCTGGAACGGCAGGAGCACGAGGTTGTCGAGCATGGCCTCGCGCTGCCGCTGCGCCAGCCACTGGGCGCCGGCGCTTTCCGAGACGACGGCGACGGTGAGGCCCACCGGCGCGGCGGCGCGTGCCAGCCCCAGCAGCAGCGCCGGATCGTGCTTCAGCCCCAGCGTCCCGCTGTAGAGCGCGACCGGCTTGTCGGCCAATCCGTGCGCGCGCGCCCACGCGTTGTCCTTGGCGACCGGGCGGATCTGCGTCAGCGGGGCCCAGTTCGGCACGACGCGAACCTTGTCGGCACGGATGCCCCATTCTTCGAGCGGCACGAGAAATTTGCCGGAGATCGCGACGATCGCCTCGCTGGATCGGAGCAGCCTCGCCTCGAGCTCCATGTAGTGCCGGCCGATCGCCCGGCCGAGCATGCCGAGCTTCTCGCTGAGGAAATGGTACGTGGCCTTGGAGACCAGGTCCTGCAGCCAGAAGACAAACGGCACGCCGCGGGCTGCGCAGGCCTGCCGGAGCTTCTTCTGCGCGTCGAGCGGCATGTTGCAGCCGACGACGACATCGGCGGCGAAGCCGGCCACGTGCCGCGCCATGAGCTCGCCGACCCGCGTCTCCAGGAAGCGCCGACGCAGGAACCGGCCCTTGTCGAAGGTGGCGCCGGTCCGAATGCCTTCGACGCGGAAATTCGGCGGGTCGCCGGGCAAGACCGTCAGGTCGCCCTTGGGCGCCAGGAGGTCGGCGAAATGGAGATGCAGTACCGCATGGCCGCGCCGCGCCAGGCATCGGCTCAGCTCCACCTGGAAGGGATGGCCGGCGTAATCGCAGATGATTATGCGCATGCGGCTAGCGCGCCCCCGGCTTGCTGGCATTGCGGCGCTGCACCTGCTCGGCGATCCACGGATAGGTCTTCGCGAGGCCGCGCTTCAGTGGCGTCATCGGCGCCCAATCGAGTTTCTCGCGGATGAGCGTGTTGTCGGAGTTGCGCCCGCGCACGCCCAGCGGACCCTTGATGTGCTCGACCGCGAGCCGCTTGCCGGCGATGTCGATGATCATGCCGGCGAGCTCGTTGATGGTCACCATCTCGTCGGAGCCGATATTGACCGGACCGGTGAAGTCCGAGCGCATGAGGCGCAGCGAGCCCTCGATGCATTCGTCGACATAGAGGAAGGAGCGCGTCTGCTTGCCGTCGCCCCAGATCTGGATCGCGCCGCCGTCCTCGGTCTCGGCCACCTTGCGCGACAGCGCCGCCGGCGCCTTCTCGCGGCCGCCCTGCCAGGTGCCTTCGGGGCCGAAAATGTTGTGGTAGCGGGCGATCCTCGCCTCGATACCGTAATTGCGCCGGTAGGCGAGGTAGAGCCGCTCGCTGAACAGCTTCTCCCAGCCATATTCGCTGTCGGGATTGGCGGGATAGGCGCTGCTCTCGCGCGTCACCGGCGCGTCGGGGTCGAGCTGATTGTGCTCGGGATAGATGCAGGCGGAAGAGGAGTAGAAGATGCGCTTCTGATTGCGTCGCCGGCACGCCTCGAGGATGTTGAGGTTGATGCTGGCGGAGTTGTGCATGATGTCGGCGTCGTGCTCGCCGGTGAAGATGAAGCCGGCGCCGCCCATGTCGGCGGCGAGCTGGTAGATCTCGGTGAAGGGGCGGTCGACGGCGCGGCGCGCCTCCTCGGCATCGCGCAGATCGGCGATGATGAAATC
>DASQSR010000506.1:0-9483 GCA_035642295.1 Allostellaceae bacterium
GCCGCCGAGCCGGCGCCGGAGACGCAGCGGCGCGTCATTGCGTTGCGCCCGGGCGCGCGCGAGACGCCCGAGGTCGTCGCCATCGGCTCCTCGACCGGCGGCCCGCAGGCGCTGTTCCGCGTCGGCGCCGCGCTCAAGGGCGCGGTGAAGCAGCCGATCTTCATCACCCAGCACATGCCGGCGACCTTCACCACCATCCTCGCCGAGCATTTGGGGCGCGCCAGCGGCTATCCCGTCGCCGAAGGCGTCGACGGCGAGCGGGTGCAGAGCGGGCGCATCTATGTGGCGCCGGGCGATTTCCACATGACGGTCGAGGCCGAGCGCGGCGACAAGGTGGTGCGGCTGCTCAAGACGCCGCCGGAGAATTTCTGCCGGCCCTCGGTCGACCCGATGCTGCGCAGCCTTGCCCGGAGCTATGGCGGGCGGGTGCTGACCTTGATCCTCACCGGCATGGGCCATGACGGGCTCGCCGGCGGCCGCGGCGTGGTCGAGGCCGGCGGCACGGTGATCGCCCAGGACGAGGCGAGCAGCGTCGTCTGGGGCATGCCGGGCGCGGTGGCCATGGCCGGCCTCTGCAGCGCGGTGCTGCCGCTCGACGAGATCGGCGGCTTCCTCGCCAAGCTGGCGACGCGAGCGGGCCGATGACCGGCGACGATTTCGACCTGCTCTGCCGCCTGCTGAAGGAGCGCTCCGGCCTGGTGGTGACGCGCGACAAGGCGTATCTCCTCGAGAGCCGCCTGCTGCCGGTGGCGCGCAAGCGCACCATGAAGTCGCTCGACGAGCTGATCGCCGCGCTGCGCGGCCGGCCGGAAGGCGAGCTGGTGCGCGACGTGGTCGAGGCGATGACCACCAACGAATCCTTCTTCTTCCGCGACATCAAGCCGTTCGACCAGTTCCGGAGCTTCGTGCTGCCGCAGCTGCTGAAGACGCGGGCGGCGCGCAAGTCGATCCGCATCTGGAGCGCCGCCTGCTCCTCCGGGCAGGAGCCCTATTCGCTCGCCATGATCCTCGCCGAGGAGAAGGCGAAGCTGCCCAACTGGACGGTCGAGATCATCGCCAGCGACCTCTCGACCGAGATCCTGGAGAAGGCGCAGGCGGGGGCCTACTCGCAGTTCGAGGTGCAGCGGGGCCTGCCCATCCAGCTCCTGGTCAGGTACTTCAAGCAGCAGGGCGACCGCTGGCAGATCGATCCCGCGATCCGCAGCATGGTCAAGTTCCGCTGCCTCAACCTGCTCGACGACTTCACGCCGATGGGGCAGTTCGACGTGATCTTCTGCCGCAACGTGCTGATCTATTTCGACCAGCGGACCAAGTCGACGGTGCTGGAGCGGCTCTCGCGCATGCTGCCGGGCGACGGCTTCCTCTATCTCGGCGGCGCCGAGACGGTGATCGGCATCAGCGACAAGTTCCAGTCGCTGACCGAGCAGCGCGGCATCTACACGCCGGTGATCTCGCCCAGCGCCATGGCGCAGAAGCTCGCCGCCGGGGCGTGAGCGAGGGACGGCTCTAAGCCGTCCGAATACGGGCACCGGATTTCGCCTGCGCCGGCTCTGGGCTACATTCCTGGGGCCGTGATCCTATCCGGCGCTCTTCGGCGTTGCCGACGATAACGGCGATGGGCCGAAGGGCGGAGCAATCCCCCTGACCTCTAGCGCCGAGAGCGGTCATGAGCCTCTTCATGAAATTGCAGAAGCGCGCGGACGAGCATCGGCCGCTGCGCGTCGGCCTGATCGGCGCCGGAAAATTCGGCGCCATGTATCTGGCGCAGCTGCCGCGGACGCCGGGTGTTCACCTCGCGGGGATCGCCGATCTGTCGCCCGCCAATGCGCGCGCCAGCATCGAGCGGGTCGGCTGGGCGCCGGATCGCGCCGCAGCGACCTCGCTCGATGAAGCGCTGCGCCACGGCACCACCCATGTCGGGGACGACTGGCGGTCCCTCATCCGGCATCCGCAGGTGGAAATCATCATCGAGTGCACCGGGAGCCCGATCGCGGCCATCGAGCACTGCCTTGCGGCGTTCGACAACGGCAAGCACGTCGTCAATGTCACGGTGGAAGCCGATGCCTTGTGCGGGCCCTATCTGGCGGAGCGGGCGAGGGCGGCCGGTGTCCTCTATTCGCTGGCCTATGGCGACCAGCCGGCGCTGGCCTGCGAGCTCGTGGACTGGGCCCGCGCCTGCGGCTTCCCGGTCGTCGCCGCCGGACGCGGCCACAAATGGCTGGCGAAGTTCCGGGAGTCGACGCCGGATACCGTATGGGACCACTGGGGCGTCACCGCCGAGCAGGCGAAGCTCGGCGGCATGAATCCCAAGATGTTCAATTCATTCCTCGACGGATCGAAGCCGGCGATCGAGTGCGCCGCGATCGCCAACGTGACGGGCCTTGAAGCACCCGACGACGGCCTGGCGTTTCCGCCGGGCACGGTCGACGACATTCCCGGCCTGATGCGGCTGAAGAGCGAAGGCGGCCATCTGGACAAGAAGGGCGTCGTCGAAGTGATCTCGTCGCTGCGGCCGGACGGCACACCGGTCGGCTACGATATCCGCAAGGGCGTCTGGGTGTGCGTCGAGGCCGCCAACGACTATATCCAGCGCTGCTTCAAGGAGTACCAGGTCGTCACCGATCCGGCCGGCCGGAACATGGTGCTTTACCGGAAATGGCACCTGATCGGGCTGGAAGTCGGCCTCTCCGTCGCATCGGTCGGATTGCGCGGCGAGGCAACGGGGGCGCCCGGTTATTTCAACGCCGATGTCGTCGCCACCGCCAAGCGCGACCTGGCGGCGGGCGAAATCCTCGACGGCGAGGGCGGGTACACGGTTTTCGGCAAGCTTTGCCCGGCCCGTCGATCCGTCGATCGAGGCTATCTGCCGCTGGGGCTCGCGCACGATGTGAAGCTGCTGCGGCCGGTCAAGAAAGACGCGGCGCTGACCTTCAGCGATGTCGCCGTCGATCCGCAGCTCAGCGCCTATCAGGCGCGCAAGGCGATGGAGAAAATGTTCGAGGAGCCCCGGTCGGCGATGGCGGGGCGGTAGATCCGCCGCTGTGCGCTCGTCGGATGGGTGCGGCTCTCGCGGTTGTTGCTACCGACGCGGCTAGCCGGCACGGTGCGGCTCCCGCGATTGCTGCGCAATCGCTGACGGGCAACCCGTTCGATCGCGTTGCGATCGAACCCTCCGGGGCCGACCGCAGAGCGGTCGGCCGGGTTGCCCGGACGAACCCGCTACGCGGGTTCGCTCGGTCGCTGACGCGGCTTCGCCTTAGGCTTTGGCGAGCTTGCGGGTGGCGGAGGCGGATTCGGCGGGGGGATCGCGCAGGACGTAGCCGCGGCCCCAGACGGTCTCGATATAGTTGTCGCCCTTGGTGGCGGTGGCGAGCTTTTTGCGCAGTTTGCAGACGAAGACGTCGATGATCTTGAGCTCGGGCTCGTCCATGCCGCCGTAGAGATGATTAAGGAACATCTCCTTGGTGAGCGTCGTCCCCTTGCGCAGCGAGAGCAGCTCGAGGATGCCGTATTCCTTGCCGGTAAGATGCAGCGGCTGACCCTCGACCTCGACGGTGCGGCTGTCGAGGTTGACGGTGAGCTTGCCGGTGCGAATGACCGACTCCGAATGGCCCTTGGCGCGGCGGACGATCGCCTGGATGCGGGCGGTCAGCTCGCGCCGGTCGAAGGGCTTGGTTAGGAAGTCATCGGCACCGAAGCCCAGGCCCTTGATCTTGTGGTCGAGCTCGGCGAGGCCGGACAGGATGAGGATCGGCGTCCTGACCCGCGCCGCGCGCAGCCGGCGCAGCACTTCGTAGCCGTCGATGTCCGGCAGCATGAGATCGAGGATGATGATGTCGTAATCATAGAGCTTGCCGATCTCGAGCCCATCTTCACCGAGATCGGTGGTGTCGCAGATGAAGCCTTCGGCCCGCAGCATCATCTCGATACTGGCTGCTGTCGCGGAATCATCCTCGACGAGTAGTACGCGCATCGTCCGCCTCCGCTTGGTCCCTTCGGCTGATCAGTGATCACTGGTCAACCATACCCCTTCTTAATCATTCTTACCAACCTGGGTTAATACCGGGTTAATCAAACACAAAAAAATGTCCCGGATCTCGTTTTGCGTTTACCTGCGGTTTAGCCCCTGAACGTAAGGAGCGAGACCCCCATCAGGCGGCTTAACCCGGCATTAAGCGCGTTCGCGCGATGCTTTCCCGTCGGCCGCCCCGCTGCCGGAAGCGAAAGGCCCCCTGCCGCTTGAGTCTCCCTGACCTCGTCAACGAAGTCTCGCTCATTCCCGAGATCCGCCGCTTCGGCCGGGTCACCGGGGTGATGGGCATGCTGCTCGAGGTCGGCGGGCTGCCGCAGCGCCTCGCCATCGGCGGGCATTGCCACGTGGCGGGGCATGGCGGCGGTCGGCTGACCTGCGAAGTGGTGGGTTTTCGCGGCGGCCGGGCGCTGCTCATGCCGTTCGGGCCGCTCGACGGCATCGGCCTCGGCTCCAAGGTGGAGATGGTGGAGCGGCCGGCGGCGATCTACCCCGAGATCGGCTGGCTCGGCCGGGTGGTCAACGCGATGGGCGAGCCGATCGACGGCAAGGGCCCGCTGCCGCAGGGCGGGACCGCCTATCCCTTGCGCAACCCGCCGCCGCCCGCCCATGCGCGCCGGCGTGTCCAGGGCAAGATCGATCTCGGCGTCCGCGCGCTCAACACCTTTCTCACCTGCTGCCGCGGTCAGCGCATGGGCATCTTCGCCGGCTCCGGCGTCGGCAAGTCGGTACTGCTGTCGATGATCGCCCGCTATACCGGCGCCGATGCGACGGTGATCGGCCTCGTCGGCGAGCGCGGCCGCGAAGTGCAGGAGTTCATCGAGGACGATCTCGGCCCGGAAGGGCTGAAGCGCAGCGTGGTGGTCGTCGCCACCTCGGACGAATCCCCGCTGATGCGGCGCCAGGCGGCGTACCTGACGCTGGCCGTGGCCGAGTATCTGCGCGACCGCGACCGCGACGTGCTCTGCCTCATCGACAGCATCACCCGCTTTGCCATGGCGCAGCGCGAGATCGGACTGTCCGCCGGCGAGCCGCCGGCGACCAAGGGCTATACGCCGACGGTCTTCGCCGAGCTGCCGAAGCTGCTGGAGCGGGCGGGGCCGGGCACCAGCCAAGGCAGCATCACCGGCCTCTTCAGCGTGCTGGTCGAGGGCGACGACCACAACGAGCCGATCGCCGATGCGGTGCGCGGCATCCTCGACGGCCATATCGTCCTCGACCGCGCCATCGCCGAGCGCGGCCGCTACCCGGCGGTCAATGTGCTGCGCTCGATCTCGCGCACCATGCCGCAATGCAACAGCGAGAACGAGAACCGCGTGGTGGCGGCGGCGCGGCGCTTCATCGCGAGCTATGAGGACATGGCCGAGCTCATCCGCCTCGGCGCCTACAAGCGCGGCAGCGATGCGAAGATCGACGAGGCGATCCGCCGCTATCCCCTGATCGAGGCGTTCCTGGCGCAGCGCAAGGAGGATCGCGCCGACCTCGCCAGCGGCTATGCCCAGCTCGAGGCGCTGCTGCAGGCGCCGGTGACGTGAGCACCTTCCAGAGCCTCATCCGCCTCCATCGCTGGCAGCTCGACGAGAGGCGCCGGGAGCTGGCGGCGCTCGAGGCACTGGCGGCGAAGCTCGCCGAGGAGCGGCGCAAGCTTGAAGCCGAGGACGAGCGCGAGCGGCAAGTCGCCTCCGGCTCGCCGGAAGCCGCGTTCGCCTATGCCGGCTATGCCCGAAGCCTGATCGACCGGCGCCGTCGCCTGGCGCAGTCGGAGGCCGAGCTGGCGCGGCAGATCGCCGAGGCGCGCGAGGCGCTGGCCGAGGCCTATCAGGAGGTCAAGCGCTACGAGACCGCCGAGGCCAACCGCGAGAAGCAGCTCGAGCAGCGCGCCGCCCGGCGCGAGCAGCAGCAGCTGGACGAGCTCGGCCTCGAGCGCTTCCGGCGCAAGAGCGCGGGCGGCGAATAGCGATTCTTCGGCATTGATTCCGGCGCCGCACGGGGGTAAAGCCTGCCGCGCCATCGATAATCACATCGATAATCACCAGGACAAGACAGGGAGATCCATTCATGCGCAGTGGTAAATCGATCAGTCGGCGGCGTGTGCTCGAAGGAGCGGCGGCGGTCGGCGCCATGCCGTTCCTGCTGCGCTCGCGCGAGGCCGCGGCGGAAACAGCGATTGGCAATTATCCCGCGGGCGTCAAGGGCGATTCCGTGTTCGTCGGCGTCACCACGCCACTGACCGGCCCCTATTCCGCCGACGGCGAGGATCACTTGAAGGGCTATCAGCTCGCCATTGAGCATCTCAATCACGGCGGCGGCCTCGTCGGCAAGATCGCGACGCTGAGCGGCAAGGGCGTGCTCGGCAAGAAGATCGAGTTCAAATACGCCGATACCCAGACCCAGCCGAACCCGGCGGTCCAGGCGCAGACCCAGTATGTCACCCAGGACAAGGCGATCATGATTACCGGCTGTCTCAGCAGCGCGGTGGCGATCGCCCTCGAGAAGCTGGCGCAGCGCTACAAGGTGCTGAACATGGTCGGCTGCAGCGGCGCCAACGAGACCACGGGCGTCGACTGCCAGCGCTTCGGCTTCCGCTCGCAGCCTTCGGCCTATATGGCGGCAAAGGCGCTGGCTCCGGTGCTGGGCAAGCAGATCGGCCGGAACAAGAAGGCGATCTATCTCGTCCCCGACTATGCCTATGGCCATTCGGTCGAGCACTCGACCGGCGAGTTCACCGAGAAGGAGCTCGGCTGGAAGTCGCTGGGCTCGCAGGTCTGCCCGCTCGGCACCACCGATTACAGCTCCTATCTCCTCAACATCGCCAACAGCGGCGCCGACGTCTTCGTCAATGTCGCCTTCGGCGCCGACGCGGTCGCCTCCTCGAAGCAGGCCAAGCAGTTCGGCGTGCTCGACAAGATGCAGATGGTGGTGCCCAACATCTCGGGCTTCCAGGCGAAGGAGACGGGCGCCGAGATCATGCAGGGGGTCTTCGGCACGCTCGACTTCTGGTGGACGCTGGCCGAGACCAATCCGATGGCGAAGCTGTTCGTCGACAGCTTCGATGCCAAGTTCAAGTACAAGCCGAGCTGGCCGGCGCATATCGCCTATACGCAGATGATGTGCTGGGCGGATGCCGTCGAGCGCGCCAAGAGCTTCAATCCGCTGCACGTCATCAAGGCGCTGGAGCAGGGCCACAAGCTGCAGCTGCCGCTGGGCGAGGTCTGGTACCGGGCGCAGGACCATCAGCAGGTACGGCCGGTTCCGGTCGTGGTCGGCAAGAAGCCGTCGGAGATGCGCAATCCCGACGACTACTTCAAGATCGTCGGCCTGACCCCCGGGCCGGAGGTGATGCCGCCCGACTTCCTCGGCTGCAAGATGCCGGCGGCGTGAGCGGCTGATGTGCGGGTTTGTCCGCGGGGAAGGGCGCTGCAATTGCATCGTGCGTCCTTCGACAGGCTCAGGATGAGGACGTTTCTTTATGGCCCCTCACAGATGCAGGGATGCCCAAAGGGAATCCGCCTTGTCCTGATCCGGCGAGGTCGCCCGACAGAATTCGATTCTAGCGGCGGCGGCCGATGAACTCCGCCCTCGTCTTCGCGCAGTTGTTCAACGGGCTGACGCTCGGGGCGCTGTTGGTGCTCGTCGCCATGGGGCTGACGATCATCTTCGGCGCCCTCGGCGTCGTCAATTTCGCCCATGGCTCGTTCTACGCCCTGGGCGCCTATGCCGGCTTCGTCGCCTATGAGCACACGAACTCGTTCCTCGTCGCCATGGCGGCGGGCGCGCTGTGCCTCATCGTCATCGGCATCCTCATCGAGCGCGTGCTGATCCGGCTCTACTACAACCGGCCGAAGGAGGACCAGATCCTCGTTACGTTCGGCGCGGCGATCGTGGTGGTCGAAGGGATCCGGGCGGCGTTCGGCGGCCTCGCGCAGCGCCTGCCGGTGCCGGGCTGGGGGGAGGGGGCGGTCAATCTCGGCGCCATCTATTACCCGACATACCGCGTCGAGGTGCTGGGGATCGTCGCCTGCGCCCTGGTGCTGCTCTATCTCGTGCTCTATCGCACGCGGCTCGGCCTCATTGTGCGCGCCGGGATCGAGGACCAGCTCATGGTCAACATCCTCGGCATCAACGTCACGCGCACCTTCCTCACCGTCTTCGGCCTCGGCGCGATGTCGGCGGGGTTCGCCGGCGTCATCAACGGCCCGATCGTCACCGTCACTCCCGACATGGGCGCCGAGGTGCTGGTCCAGTCCTTCGTCGTCATCGTCATCGGCGGCGTCGGCTCGTTCTGGGGCGCGGTGGCGGGCGGCCTCATCGCCGGCGAGATCCTGAGCCTCACCGCGATGATCGAGCCGGCCTATTCCCAGGTCATGCTGTTCGCCGCCATGGCGCTGGTGCTGATCCTCCGGCCGCAGGGCCTCTTCGGCGTCCAGGGCCGGCAATGAGCGGCGCCTCAAACGGTCCGTCCGGCGCGCTGGGCCGGCTGCTGCCCGAGCTTGCCGTCGCCGCCATGCTGCTGGCGCTGCCCTATGTCGTGCCGGCGCTCGGCGGCACGCTCGACCTGGCGCAGCGCATTCTCGACTGGGGCCTCTTCGGCCTCGGCTTCGACATTCTCTTCGGCTTCACCGGGCTGCTCGCCTTCGGCCAGGCGGCGTTCTACGGCGTCGGCGGCTTCACCGCCGCCTATCTCCTCACCGCTCCCTATACCGGGAACGCGCTGCTGGCGCTTGCCGCCGGAACCGTCGTCGCGGCCGCGCTCGGCGCCGTCATCGGCATGCTGTCGCTGCGCCGCGCCGGCATCTACTTCGCCATGCTGACCCTCGCCTTCGGCGAGATGTTCTATTTCCTCGACATCTCGCCGCTGGCCGCCTGGACCGGCGGCGAGAACGGCGTTGCCGGCGTGCCGACGCCGAACCTTGCCATCGGACCCTGGGCGTTCGATCTCGACACGCCGGCGGCGGTCTACTGGCTGCTGGCCGCGGTGTTCCTCGTCGGCTTCTGGCTCGCGCACCGCATCATCCGCTCGCCCTTCGGCCTGGTGCTGCGCGCCATCCGCGACAACGAGGCGCGCGCCAGCGCCGTCGGCCATGACGTGCAGCGCTACAAGCTCGCCGCCTTCGTCATCGCCGCCGCCTATGCCGGCCTCGCCGGCGGCCTGCTCGGCCTGCTGCAAGGCTATATGCCGCCCGATGCCTTCTATCTCGACACCTCGGGCCAGCTCGTCGTCCAGACGGTGATCGGCGGCGCCGGCACCCTGATCGGCCCGCTCATCGGCGCCGCGGTCTGGCTCTCGCTCTATACCGGGCTGCAGCAGGTGGCGGCGATCGGCGGCCTCTGGAAGCTGCTGCTCGGCCTTATCTTCATCGTGCTGGTAACGGTGATGCGCGGCGGCATCGCCGGCGGCGTGGCGCTGGCCTGGCGGCGGCTGCGGCGCGCGCCGGCGGCGGAAGCCGAGGGAA
>DASQSR010000507.1:0-11448 GCA_035642295.1 Allostellaceae bacterium
AGAGGAATTCCTCGATCTCGCGGGGATAGACGTTCTCGCCGCCGCGAATCACCATTTCCTTGATGCGGCCGACGATGTTGCAATAGCCGTCCGCGTCGAGGGTGGCGAGATCGCCGGTATGCATCCAGGCGGCGCGGTCGATCGCTTCCGCCGTCCGCTCCTCGTCGCCCCAATAGCCGAGCATCACCGAATAGCCGCGGGTGCAGAGCTCGCCCGGCACCCCTGGCGGCACGATCCGTCCCTCGAGGTCGACGATCTTGACCTCGACATGGGGGTGGACGCGGCCGACGGTGGCGACGCGGCGCTCGAGCGGGTCGTCGGCCGAGGTCTGGGTGCTCACCGGGCTGGTCTCGGTCATGCCGTAGGCGATGGTGACCTCGGACATGTGCATCTCCGCGACGCAGCGCTTCATCACCTCGATCGGGCAGGGCGAGCCCGCCATGATGCCGGTGCGCAGCGAGCCCAAATCGAAGCGCTTGAAGTCGGGATGCGACAGCTCGGCGATGAACATGGTGGGGACGCCGTAGAGCGCGGTGCAGCGCTCGGCCTCGACCGCCTCGAGCGCGGCCAAGGGATCGAAGCCTTCGCCGGGATAGACCATGGCGGCACCATGAGTGATGCAGGCGAGATTGCCCAGCACCATGCCGAAGCAGTGATAGAGCGGCACCGGGATGCAGACGCGGTCGTCTGCGGTGAGCTTCATCGCCTCGCCGATGAAGAAGCCGTTGTTGAGGATGTTGTGGTGGGTGAGGGTGGCGCCCTTGGGCGCGCCGGTGGTGCCGCTGGTGAATTGGATGTTGATGGGGTCGTCGAACTGCAGCGTCGGCGCCAGCTCTCTGAGCCGTGCGTGATGCCGCTCGCCGCCGGCGGCAAGCACGTCGTCGAAGCGGAAGAAGCCGCGCAGCTCGCCTTCGCCGATGCGGATCGCCGCGGCGAGCGACGGGAGGCGCTTTGCCTGCAGACGGCCGGGCGCGCTGCGGTCGATCTCGGGCGCGAGCTCGCGCAGCATGCCGACATAGTCCGAGGTCTTGAAGTGGTCGGCGGTGATCAGCGCCTTGCAGCCGACCTTGTTGAGGGCATAGTCGAGCTCGGCGAGGCGATAGGCCGGGTTGATGTTGACGAGGATGAAGCCGGCCTTGGCGGTGGCGAACTGGGTCAGCGCCCATTCCGCATTATTGGGCGACCAGATGCCGATGCGGTCGCCGGGCTCGAGCCCCAGGGCGAGCAGCCCGGCGGCGAGCCTATCCACCTGGCGCTGCATCTCGGCATAGCTGAGGCGGATCTTCTGATGGCGGACGATGAGCGCATCGCGCTCCGGCCAGCGTGCCACCGCCTTGTCGAAATGGCCGCCGATGGTCTCGCCGATCAGCGGCACATCCGAGGCGCCGTGGACGTAGCTCTGCGTCAGTTTCGCCATAGCGCTCCTCCCGGGGGATTTTTGCCGAGTGTACCGCGAAGCCGGGGCGGGCTCTACCCGCTCAGGGGCAGTGGGGAAGGCGATTGGCGTTATCTCCCTATCCGGTTAGCGCAGGTCGTAAAGGCTTCCGCTGACACGAACGCCAGTTCAGCGCGTCGTCGCACCGGCCGCCTCCAGAGCTGTCTTGCCTCCCGCGATTGGCGGCGCCCGTTCTTGTTAAGGGTTCTCGGATTCCTGCCGCAGCACGGACAGCGCCGCGTGCTCGGGTGGGAGGCGTCGGAGAACCCTTAACAACAGCCGACATTCGACTCCGAAACTATTCTATTCCGCAAGCACTGAAACCCCGAAGCGGACACAGAGCCCGGCGCGCCTGCCGGCACGCGTCATCAGCGTCGGATCAGGCGAGGCCGAGTTCCGCATTTGGGAAAGCAGGAGGTCGCTTGTACGCGGCGTCGGAAGGTGATGATTGGTCATGGATCGATGAGGCAGCGCCTCGCCGATCGTCTATACTATGCCTGCGGCCCTCTATTGTGTGGATCTGCCGTTGGCCTGCCAGCGGCGACAAGCTCCTACGGAAACACCGGACTCTCGTCGACTTTCAGTTCCCGAGCGCTGGCCGCCGGCGCAGCCGACAAATAGTTCGGGTTTCAATCGTTTGATAACGAACTCATGGGAGAGTGTTCCGCCATCACAGTAAAGGACCCGAGCATGTGTGCCTTCCTGAGGTTTCTTGCAGTCACTATGCTGCTCCTGAGCGGGGTCGCCTGGGCCGGCACCGAGCGCGGGACGCCCGACGAGGCCAAGGCAATGGCGATCCGCGCCGCTGCGCTGCTCAAGGAGGACGGACCGGACAAGGCCTTCGCCGAGTTCGCGCAGCCCGCATTCCACGATCGCGATCTCTACGTCATGGTTTACGACGATAAGGGGAACTGCCTCTTCCACGGCGCCAACCCGGTGCTCGTCGGTAAGAACCTGTTGGAGCTCAAAGACACGAACGGCAAGCTGACGATGCACGAGTTCGTGGCGGTGCAAGATGCCGCCTGGGTCGAATACAGCTTTGCTGATCCCGTCACCAAGAAAGTCGCGCCCAAGGCCACCTACGTCATCCGGGTCGGCCATGATCTGGTCGGCGTCGGCGCCTACAAGTAACCTCCAGAGGCTACGCGCCGGCGCCTTGTCGCGGCGGCGCATCGCCTTCGTTTCGTGAAAGGGCGAGGAAATCGTGCCGGCGTGGTTCGAGAATTTCAGGCTCGCGGTCAAGGTGGCGCTGGCGCCCGCCGCGGCGATTCTCGGCGTGGTGGTGCTCGCCGCAAGCTCCTACGTCCTGTTCGATGATCTGACCGGCGATTTCCATCATCTCAACGACGACGCTTTCGTGCGCTTCAGCGAGGCGGCGAAGCTGCAGAACCAGGTGAACTACGCGAATGCCGAGCTCTATTCCGTGCTCTCTTTCGCGGCGAACGCCAATGACCCGAAGCAGCTCCAGGATCGCATCAAGAGCATGGGCAAGATGCTCGATGAAATCGGCGCCGCGACCCAAAGCGCCAGCAAGGCACTCAACGATCCCGCGGCGGCGCAGGCGATCAAGACCGAGGTCGCCGCCTTCATCAAAAACGGGCACGAGATGCTCGACATCCTGGCCGCCGACAGCGGCGGCATGGCGCTGATCATGATGAGCAGCGTCGAGGCCAGTCACGACACGCTCAACAAGACGCTCGGCAAGGTCACCATGGCCGCCGACGCGGCGCGGGCACAGACCTTCGCCGATGCGTTGCACTCGATCGCCCAGGTTCGGCTCGGGTTCCTGATCGCCGCGGTCACCGTCATCCTGGCCTCGATCGCCGCTGCCTTCGGCGTGACGCGGGCGATTGGGCGGCCCATCGGCCGGCTGACCACGATCATGACCGAGATGGCGGGGGGCGCTACGGCGATGGCCATCCCGCACACCGAGCGCCACGATGAAGTCGGCGCGATGGCGCGCGCGCTGCAAGTGTTCGGGCACAACGCCGCCGAGCGCGAGCGCCTGGCGCGCGAGCAAGATCAGGCACGCGAAGCGCAGGTGGCGCGTGCGCGGCACATGGAGCATCTCACCGCGACTTTCGAGCAGAAGGTCGGCGCGCTGGTGCAGGCGCTGTCGCAGGAGGCGGGCCAGATGCGTAGTACGGCGCAGTCCATGTCGACGAATGCCGAGCAGACCAATCGCAGCGCGGTGTCGGTGGCAAGTTCCGCCGAGCAGGCTTCGACCAATGTACAAACCGTCGCCACCGCCACCGAGGAGCTTTCAGCCTCGATCCACGAGATCGGGAGCCGAGTGGCCCATTCCACCAAGGTTGCCGACAAGGCCGTGGCCGAGGCGAGCCGCAGCAACAAGACCATGGAGCTGCTTGCCGACCGCACCCGCAGCATCGGCGAGGTGGTCAAGCTGATCGCCGACATCGCCAGCCAGACCAATCTGCTGGCATTGAACGCGACGATCGAGGCGGCGCGTGCCGGCGATGCGGGCAAGGGCTTCGCCGTGGTGGCGACCGAAGTGAAGACGCTCGCGACCCAGACCGCCAAGGCAACTGAGGACATCGCTCATCAGATCGCCCAGGTGCAAGAGGTCACCAAGGATGCGGTCCAGGCCATCCGGGGCATCTCCGACACCATCGGCGAGATGAGCGGCATTGCCACCACCATCGCCTCCGCGGTCGAGGAGCAGGGTACCGCCACCCAGGAGATCGCGCGCAACGTGCAGCAGGCGGCCCAGGGCACACACGAGGTGACCTCGGCCATGGGCGAGGTGAAGCAGGCTGCCACCTTCACCGGCGACGCGGCGGCGCAGGTGCTGGGCGCCGCGCAGGAGTTAGCCCAGCATGCGGACGGGCTGAGCCGCCAAGTCGGGCAATTCCTGTCGGATGTGAAATCGGCCTGATGCGCCCACACGGCGCGCCCTTTCAGCTTACGATCCCCTGTGAGATCTCGACGCAAGCGCAACCTTCAATTTTGTACCCGCCTTCGACGAGTTGCCTGACGTGTGATCCAGCTATGTCCGCTGTCGGGCACTTCCCGGAAGTGCCGGTCGCGACACGCGACGACCGCTCAGTGGTCCAGAAGGGATCTTGTAACTGCTTGAGGCGTTGAATTGCCCTCCAGTCATGGTAAATCTTCCGCCTGCGCTAACCGGATAGGGAGACGGCATTAGCCCTGCGCCGCCGCCAGCAGCAGCTCGAGGGCGCGGCGCGTCGCGGCGAGCCGGACCGCGGCGCGGTCGCCGGGGAAGACATGGTGCTCGGTGGCGATGTTGCCGCCGCGCCGGCCGCAGCCGAACCAAACGAGCCCTACCGGCTTGGTCGGCGTGGCGCCGCCGGGGCCGGCGATGCCGGTGATGCTGACGGCGAGGTCGACCGGCGCTGCGCCGAGCGCGCCCGCGGCCATTGCCGCAGCAACCTCGCTGCTGACGGCGCCATGGGCGACGAGCAGCGCCTCGGGCACGCCGAGGAGCTCGCGCTTTGCCGCATTCGAGTAGGTGACGAAGCCGCGCTCGACCACGTCGGAGGAGCCGGCGATGTCGGTGAGCGCCGCCGCGACCATGCCGCCGGTGCAGGATTCCGCCGTCGCCAGATGGAGCCCTTGGCCGCGGCAGGCGGTGAGGACGGCGGCGGCGACGTTCTCGAGCGCCGCGTCAGCCAATGGGCTTCCCCATCAACAACAGCAGGACGAGAAGCGCGGTCGCGGCGTAGAAGCCGGCCACGATGTCGTCGGCCATGACGCCGAGCCCGCCGCCGACATTCTGGTCGATCCAGCGCGCCGGCCAGGGCTTGACGATATCGAGCAGGCGGAAGAGCAGGAACCCCGCGACATAGGGGATGATGCCGGGGGGCGTGATGACCAGGGTCAGCCATTGCCCCGCCACTTCGTCGACCACGATCCAGCCGGGATCCGCGGTCGCGCTCACCCGCACGACGCGATGCGCCGCCCACCAGCCGGCAACAAAGAGCGCGAGCACGGCCAGCAGCAGCGCGCGCTCGCCGAAGAGCCAGGCGATCGCCCAGGCGAAAGGCAGCGCCGCCAGCGAGCCCCAGGTGCCGGGCGCCCAAGGCAGGCGACCGACGCCGAACCAGCTCGCGATCAGCACCGCCGGGTGATAGGGCGCGGGTCGCTCAGTGTGGGGTTGCTCGCTCACCCTGGCACACCGGGACAGAGATGCTGCAGACCTGTCGTGCGTCCTTCGACACGCTCAGGATGAGGAGCAGGGAGTCGGGCATCTGCCGGATGCCGCAAAGAACCGTCCTCATCCTGAGCCTGTCGAAGGACGCACGTCATCCGTGCAGCGCGGGAGGAAAACATGCTACCCGGGCAGCCGCAGCGTCGCCACCGCCTGCGCGGCGATGCCTTCGCGGCGGCCGGTGAAGCCGAGCCCTTCGGTCGTGGTCGCCTTGACGCTGACGCGGCGCGGCTCGATCGCCAGAATCTCGGCAATGCGCGCGACCATGGCGGGGCGATGTGGTCCGATCTTGGGCCGCTCGCAGATCAGCGTCACATCGACATGAGCGATGCGGCCACCGGCGGCGGCGACGAGCCCCGCGGCGTGGCTGAGGAAGCGATGCGAGGGAGCGCCGCGCCATTGCGGGTCGCTCGGCGGGAAATGCTCGCCGATATCGCCGGCGCCGAGCGCGCCCAGGATGGCGTCGGTGAGCGCGTGGAGGCCGACATCGGCGTCGGAATGGCCGACGAGGCCGTGCTCGTGGGGGATCTCGATGCCGCACAGGAAGACGCGATCGCCGGGACCGAAGGCGTGGACGTCGAAGCCCTGGCCGGTGCGCACGTCGCCCTGCCGCGCCAACAGCATCCGCTCGGCCTGCTCCAGATCCTCGGTGGTCGTCACTTTGAAATTCGCCTCGCTGCCTTGGACGAGTCGCACGGCAAGGCCGGCGCGCTCGGCGACCGCGGCGTCGTCGGAAAGCTCGCTGCCCGCCGCGGCGCGATGGGCGGCGAGAATGGCGGCGTAATGGAAGCCCTGCGGCGTCTGCGCGCGCCAGAGGCTGCTGCGCTCGAGCGTCTCGGTGATGCGGCCCTCCAACCCTCGCTTCACCGTGTCCTTGAGCGGCAGCGCCGGGATCGCGCCCGGCGCTTCGTCGAGCGCGGCGAGGACGCGGTCGATCATGCCATGGTCGAGAAAGGGACGCGCCGCGTCATGGATGAGCACCTTGTCCGGCGGGCGCGATGCCAGGCTTTCGAGGCCGAGCCGCACGGACTCCTGCCGCGCCGCGCCGCCGGCGACCGGTGCCAGCAGGTCGAGGCCGCGGGCCGCCGCTGCGTAAGCCGCGTCGTCATCGGGGTTGTAGACGACGCGCACCGCATCGATGCCGGGATGGCATGCCAGCGTCTCGAGGCTATGGCGCAGCAGCGGCCGGCCGGCGAGCGGCAGGTATTGCTTGGGCAGCGGCCCGCCCAGCCGCGTGCCGCGCCCCGCCGCCACCACCAGCGCGATGCATGAGCTCATAAGACGAAGCTAGCCTCTCGGGCGCGGCGAGGGCAATGGCGTGCGCTTGCCAAGGCGGCGCGTCGCCGCCAATCTCCGGCCGATGGGGAACATGGTTCTGGGTTTCGGCGCACTGCTGGCGCTGGTGCCGGCGGCGAGCCTGTCGTTCCGCCGCGGTGCCGGGCGTGATGCGCTGTTCCTGGCGCTGCTGGTGCTGGGGCTTGCCGGGCCCGGGATCTGCATCGTGGCGTCGGCCGGCGGCGAATGGCGCACCGGCTTTGCCATGTCGCTCTGGGTCACCATCGCCGCCACCATGGCGCTGTTCCTGGCGCTGAGCCTGGCGACGCGCCATGCCTGGCAACTCGCGCCGCTGCTGCTGCCCTATCTCATGCTGCTCGCGGCGATCGCACTGGTCTGGCAAGGCGCGCCGGAGCGGCCGGTGGTGGGCGACGTGCCGGCGGGCTGGCTCGATGCGCATATCCTCTTTGCCGTCGCGACATATGGGCTGCTGACGATCGGCGCGGTGGCCGGATTCGCCGTCTTCCTGCAGGAGCGTGCGCTCAAGGCGAAGCGGCCGAACGCACTGACGCGGCGCCTGCCGCCGATGGCGGAGAGCGAGATGCTCGAGCTGCGCCTCCTCGCCGCGGCCGAGGCGGTGCTGGCGCTTGGGCTCATGAGCGGCATGGCGGCCGAGCATTTCCTCGGCGGCCGCTTGCTGCCGTTCGATCACAAGACGCTGTTCTCGCTCGCCGCCTTCTTCGTCATCGGCGTCTTGCTGCTGGCGCGCTACCGGCAAGGCATCCGCGGCCGCCGCGTGGCGCGGCTGGCGCTGCTCGCCTGGCTCCTCCTCACGCTCGCCTATCCCGGCGTCAAATTCGTCACCGACGTCCTTCTGGGCTGAAAAAGCGGCGGTTTCACCGCGTTGGCCGGCATATCCGATTTTTGTTGCACCGCGGAAAAGCCGGGGTATGATTTGCTCAATTATTAAGCATTGACGTGGTATGCCCAGTAAATGAGCATCGACATCGACTCGCTCCGACTCGACGATCCCGTCCTGCTCGCGCCCATGTCGGGCGTGACGGACCTGCCGTTTCGCCGGCTGGTGAAACGGCACGGCGCCGGGCTCGTCGTTTCCGAGATGATCGCCAGCGAGGCGATGGTCCGCGAAACGCGCCAGTCGCTCACTATGGCGGCGAACTGCCCGGAGGAGCAGCCGATGGCGGTGCAGCTCGCCGGCTGCGAGCCGCCGGTAATGGCCGAGGCGGCGAAGCTCAATGCCGATCGCGGCGCCGCGCTCATCGACATCAATTTCGGCTGCCCGGTGAAGAAAGTGGTGAACGGGCAGGCGGGCTCGGCGCTGATGCGCGACGAGACGCACGCGGCGCGCATCCTCGAAGCGACGGTGAACGCGGTCAATCTGCCGGTGACGCTGAAGATGCGCACCGGTTGGGATGCGGCCAACCGCAACGCGCCACGGCTCGCGCGCATCGCCGAAGACTGCGGCATCCGGATGATCACCGTCCATGGCCGCACCCGCTGCCAGTTCTACGAAGGCAGCGCCGATTGGGCCTTCATCCGTGAAGTGAAGCGGGCGGTGCGCATCCCGGTGATCGCCAATGGCGACATCGTCTCGCTGGCCGCGGCGCGCGAAGCGCTCGACCAGTCGGGCGCCGACGGGGTGATGATCGGCCGCGGCGCCTATGGCCGCCCGTGGTTCGTCAATCAGGTGAGCCACTATCTCCGGACCGGCGAGCGCCTGCCGGACCCGCCGCTGGCGGCGCAGCTGGCGATCCTGCTCGAGCATTACGACGCCATGCTGGCGCATTACGGGAGCGTGGCGGGCAGCCGCATCGCGCGCAAGCACATCGGCTGGTACTCCAAGGGGCTGCCCGGCTCGGCCGAGTTCCGCGCCGCGGTCAACCGCACCGAGGCGCCGGACGCGGTCAAGGCGATGATCCGCGCCTTCTACGCGCCGCTGATCGAGGCGCCGCTGATCGAGCGGCCGGCGGCATGAAGACGAGCGTCGCCGCCCGGCGTGGTGCCTGGAGCCCGGCGCTCGACCCCGCCGCGGTGCTGGCGGCGCTGCCCGATCCCGTTCTCGTCATCGACGAGCGGGGCGCCCTTCTCTTCGCCAACGCCGCCGCCGAGCAGTTCTTCGACGCCAGCGCCGCGACCCTGCTCGGCGCCGAGCTGCGCGCGCTGCTGCCGCCCGACAGCCCGATCTTCGCCCTCATCGACAGCGTGCGTGCGAGCGGCCACAGCGTCTCGGAATATGGCGTCGCGGTGGAGACGCCGCGGCTCGGCGCCCATGTCATGACGGTGCAGGCGGCGCCGGTGGCGGAGAACCGCGCCGAGGTGGTGGTGACGCTGCAGGAGCGCTCGATCGCGCACAAGATCGATCGCCAGCTCACCCATCGCAACGCGGCGCGGTCGGTGACGGCGATGGCGGCGATGCTGGCGCATGAGGTGAAGAACCCGCTCTCCGGCATCCGCGGCGCGGCGCAGCTCCTCGAGGAGAATGCGAGCGCCGGCGATCGCGAGTTGACGCGCCTCATCTGCGATGAAAGCGACCGCATCTGCGCGCTGGTGGACCGGATGGAAGTGTTCTCCGACCGCCGGCCGATCGAGCGCGGCCCCATCAACATCCATGAGGTGCTGGAGCGCGTCCGCCTGGTGGCGCAGACCGGCTTTGCCCGGCATGTGCGCTTCATCGAGGAATACGACCCGTCGCTGCCGGCGGTGCACGGCAACCGAGACCTCTTGATCCAGGTCTTCCTCAACCTGGTGAAGAACGCCGCCGAAGCGGTCCCGGCGCAGGGCGGCGAGATCCAGATCACCACCGCCTATCAGCACGGCGTGCGCCTCGCGGTGGCGGGGAGCGAGAGCCGCGTCCACCTGCCGCTGGTGATCTCGATCGTCGACAATGGCGAAGGCATCCCCGAGGAGCTGGGGCAGCACCTCTTCGACCCCTTCGTCACCACCAAGCATAACGGCACCGGGCTCGGCCTTGCGCTCGTCGCCAAGGTGATCGGCGACCATGGCGGCGTCATCGAGTTCGACAGCCAGCCACGGCGCACCGTCTTCCGCGTCTTTCTGCCGATGGCGCCGCGCGGCGCGGGAGGCGCGCCCTGAACGCCTCCACCATCCTCATCGCCGATGACGACCGCGCCATCCGCACGGTGCTGAGCCAGGCGCTGGGCCGGCTCGGCCATGACGTGCGCACCACCGGCAACGCCGCGACGCTGTGGCGCTGGGTCTCGGACGGGGAGGGCGACCTCGTTATCACCGACGTGGTGATGCCGGACGAGAACGGGCTCGACCTCATTCCGCGCATCAAGAAGCTCCGGCCGGAGCTGCGCATCATCGTGATGAGCGCGCAGAACACGCTGCTCACCGCGGTGAAGGCGACCGAGCGCGGCGCGTTCGAGTACCTGCCGAAGCCCTTCGACCTGCGCGAGCTGGTGAATGTCGTCGAGCGGGCGCTGACCGCGCCCAACGCACAGTCGGCCCTGGCCGAGGCCGAGCCCGCGGACGAGCAGCTGCCGCTCATCGGCCGTTCGCCGGCGATGCAGGAGATCTACCGCGTGCTGGCGCGGCTCATGGGCACCGACCTCACGGTGATGATCACCGGCGAAAGCGGCACCGGCAAGGAGCTGGTGGCGCGGGCGCTGCACGACTACGGCAAGCGGCGCAACGGACCGTTCGTCGCCATCAACATGGCGGCGATCCCGCGCGAGCTGATCGAGAGCGAGCTGTTCGGCCATGAGAAGGGCTCGTTCACCGGCGCCACCGCGCGCGGCGTCGGCCGTTTCGAGCAGGCGCAGGGCGGGACGCTCTTCCTCGACGAGATCGGCGATATGCCGCTCGAGGCGCAGACGCGGCTCCTGCGCGTGCTGCAGCAGGGCGAATACACCGCGGTCGGCGGGCGCACGCCGATCCGCGCCGATGTCCGCATCGTCGCCGCCACCCATCGCGACCTGCGCCAGCTCATCCGCCAGGGCCTCTTCCGCGAAGACCTCTTCTACCGCCTCAACGTCGTGCCGATCCGCCTGCCGCCGCTGCGCGAGCGCGCCGAGGACATACCGGCGCTGGTGCGGCATTTCTTCGCGCTGGCGCACAACGAAGGCCTGCCGATGAAGACGCTCGACCAGCCGGCGATGGAGCGCCTCAAGGGGCACCGCTGGTCCGGCAATGTGCGCGAGCTCGAGAACCTCGTGCGACGGCTCGCCGCGCTTTATGCGCAGGAAATGATCGGGATCGACGCGGTCGAGGCGGAGCTCGCCGAGGCGGCGCCGGCGCCGCTGGCGGCCGAGCCGCAGGCGAACGAGGGTCTGGGCGGCGCCGCCGAGCGCCATCTGCGCGACTATTTCGCCGCGCACAAGGGCGGGCTGCCGCCGTCCGGGCTTTACGATCGCGTGCTGCGCGAAGTCGAGAAGCCGCTGATCCTGCTGACGCTGGGCGCGACGCGCGGCAACCAGCTGAAGGCGGCGCAGCTCCTCGGCCTCAACCGCAACACCCTGCGCAAGAAGATCCGCGAGCTCGACATCGACATCGCCCGAAGCCTCAA
>DASQSR010000508.1:0-10098 GCA_035642295.1 Allostellaceae bacterium
TGAGGCAGTGAGGAAAAGTATCGGCGCGCTTCGCGCGCCTATGCCTTCGGTCTTCTCACCGCCTCATTGCCTCTGTGGTCCTTTGACCACCCGGGCCGCGGCCCCCTACCCGCGGCCCGTGCCGTAGGGGCGCCAGGCGCCTTCCTGTTGCGCGAGGCGGTCGGCGATGACGCGCCAGGCGGCGGGGTTGCGCGCCATGGTGCTGTGCGGCCCCTTGATCTCGATATTCTCGCGGCCCGGCCCTTCGGCCTCGAGGCAGCTCTGCCAGGCGACGATGCCGTCGCTGCGGATATAGATCGCGGTGACCGGCACCGGCGGCGGCTCGTTGATGCGGGCGTAGAGGCTGCGCGTGTCCGGGCTGTGCCAGCGCGACAGCATCCGGTAGAGCGGCTCGAACGGGCTCGCGGTCGGCAGGCGTATGGGGCTCGCCAGCACGATCACCTGCCGCACCAGCGCCGGCCGCTCCTTGGCGAGCTCGCGCACCAGGGCGCCGCCGAGGCTGTGGCCGATGACCGTGGCGGCGCGGTCGTGGCGCGCGACGATGTCGATGAGCCGGCGCTCCACTCCGTCCACCACCCGCTCGGTCGGCCCGATATTGACGCCGAGCCGCCAGCCGTAGACGACATAGCCGCGCGCCTCGAGAAAGCGGCGGAGCGGCGCCATGTAGCGCTCGCCGCGCAGGAAGCCCGGCACCAGCAGCACCGGATGGCCGTCGCCCGTGGGCGCGATGCGCGCCGCCGCGAGAATCACCTGGCGCGGCATGGGCGTTACCGCCGACATCGCCTCGGTCCAGAGCCGGCGCACGGGCGGCCGCGTCCGCTTGTCGCGGTGAAAGATCGTCTCCATCCTCAGCTCAGCCTTGCCAATCGCGGCGCGAGAAATCAATGGCCAGTTTGCCGCCCCGGTGTCGGGCGCGTCGGCAAGCGACAAAGTGCGGCCCGCAGCGGCGCGGAGGCCCGGACCGGGGCCGAACCGCCCGGCCCCCTCAAAACCTGTAGCCGACGTTGAGATCGAGCACGAATTGGGTATGCGTCTCAGGGATAGGGCTGCTCTCCGCGGGCCCAAGCAGCCGCTCATAGGCGCCTTGCCCGACCAGCAGCCAGTGGTCGCCGAGCAGCCAAACGGCCGTCGCCCCCAGTGTCGCGTTCTTGACGCCGCCGCCGGGGGCGTATTCGCGCAGCCCGGACGCGGCCGATTCGCTGGGGCTCACGCCGAAATAGGAGCGCATATAGCGATCGTTCGCCGCGGTCACGGAGGGGCCGAGGAAGAGGAACGCGTGACGATCCGCGAGCGGCAAGGGCACATAGGCGCCGAAATCGCCGATCAGCCCGTTGGCGCCGCCGATGGCTCGGCGCACATCGAGCGTCAGCACGACCGGCAGCAGGAAATATTGGGCGAAAAGCTTGGGCTCCGGCGCCGGGCTGACATCTCCGAGATGGAGCAGGCGCGGATCGTCGTGCGTGTCGCGGCCGAGGTCATAGGAAACCGCTATCCCGGCGCGATAGCCCGGGCCGTGCAGAAGGTTGACGCCGATCCCCTCCCCGTCCGAGAGGAAGGCGAGATCGCGATAGCGTATGTCGAGGATGGCGCTCGGCTCGCCTTCGTAGCGCGTTGCCCCCTCGAAGGTCGGCTCGACGATGGCGCCGCCGCCGAGCGTCACGCGCCATTGCGGCACGGGGCCGCCGAGGGGCGCGAGCACCTCCCCGGTCGAGAACTGCCAGTTGGCGAGTGGCGAGGGCGTCTGCGCCGCCGCCGGCAGCGCCGCCATGACGGAGCCGGCGAGGATGGCAAGCGCCAGAAAAAAGCCGCGAAGGGCCATGCCCGACCTTGAGCAGGGGCCGCCGGAAGGCGGTCGTCCCGTCCGCTAACGGCCGGCTGCGCGTCGCGTCGCGAACACGGCCTCAATCTGGCGCTGCTCTCCCGCACGCGATCCCGGAGGGGGGCGCCGCATTGGCGCTTGATCAAGACGCGCCGCCGAGGCGTAAGTAGGGCATGCTCGCGCCCTGCCCCATGATCGCCCTCTTCACCGATTTCGGCCTCGCCGGCCCCTATACCGGGCAGATGAAGGCGGTGCTGCAGCAAGAGGCGCCGGGTGTGCCGGTCATCGACCTCTTCGCCGATGCGCCCTCGCGCAATCCCAAGGCCGCGGCCTATCTGCTGGCCGCCTATGGCGCCTGGTTCCCGGCGGGGACGGTCCTGCTGGCGGTGGTCGATCCCGGCGTCGGCGGCGAGCGCGCGGCGCTCGTCGTCGAGGCGGATGGCCGCTTTTATGTCGGACCCGACAACGGGCTTTTCGAGCTGGTGCGGCGGCGCTCGGCGCAAGCGCGCGTCTTCGAGATCACCTGGCGCCCGCCGCGTCTCTCGGCCAGTTTTCACGGGCGCGACCTGTTCGCGCCGGTGGCGGCGATGCTCGCCCGCGGCGAGCGGCCGGCGGCGGAAGAGCGTCCGGCGCACTTCGGCCGCCATCCCGACTGGCCCGACGATCTCGCCGAGATCGTCTATCTCGACCATTACGGCAATGCGATGACCGGGCTGCGCGCGGCGAGCCTGCCGGCCGAGGCGGTGCTCGTCGCCGGCGGCCGCCGCATTCCCCGCGCCCGCACCTTCTCGGGCGCAGCCCCGGGGGCGCCGCTCTGGTACGAGAACGCGAACGGGCTTGCCGAAATCGCCGTCAATCTCGGCCGCGCCGACGCGGCGCTGGGGCTCTCCCTCGGGACGGCGGTGATGGTGGCGGGGTGAGCCCCGCGGCAAGCGGGCGCTTGCCAGACTCGGGGAGCGTCGTGTCTGCTGGAGCGATGCCGGATTTCGTGCTCGAGAAAGCGTGCCTGGGACTCGTCTGCGGGATCGACGAGGCGGGACGCGGGCCGCTGGCGGGGCCGGTGGTCGCCGCGGCGGTGATCCTCGACCGCAAGCGCCTGCCCAAGGCGCTGCGCCACGGGCTCGACGATTCGAAGAAGCTGCTGCCGGAGGAGCGCGAGGAGTTCGCGGCCCTGCTCTTCGAGTGCGGCGCCGAGATCGGCATCGGCGCCGCCAGCGTCTTCGAGATCGACCGGCGCAACATCCTGCAGGCGACGCTCGCCGCCATGGGCCGGGCGGTGGCGGCGCTGCCGCGGCGGCCGGAGATCGCGCTGGTCGACGGCAATGTGCCGCCGCCGCTCCCCTGCCCGGTCAAGACGGTGATCGGCGGCGATGGGCTGTCGCTGTCGATCGCCGCCGCCTCGGTCATCGCCAAGGTGACGCGCGACCGGCTGATGCGGCGCCTGGCGCTGCGCTATGGCGGCTATGGCTGGGAGACCAATGTCGGCTATGGGACGGCAGCGCATCGCGCGGCGCTGGGCGCGCTGGGGCCGACGCCGCATCACCGCCGCTCCTTCGCCCCGTTGCAGCTCGCGCTCGACCTCGCCGCCGGCGATTCGCTCGCGCCGGACGCCTGAGGCGGCGCCGAGGGCGCGGACTCCTCTTGTTCTCGCCCCACCAGACATGGGGGCTTGGCCGGCATGGGGCGACCAGCGATTGCGCCCCGGCGGCTTCGCTCAGAGATCAGAGTCGCCGTCTAACTGATTGATTCCAAAAAACATTGACGACGCGACTCGGGCGCCGGCAAAGTACCCGCGACTCGGGGGAGGCGCGGCATGCCGGAGGGAAGCGGGCAGCAGGGATATAAGGAGAGGCGGGAGGAAATCCTGGTCGGCGATTGCGTCGCGGCGATGGCGGCGCTGCCGGCGGGATCGGTCGACCTCGTCTTCGCCGACCCGCCCTACAACCTCCAGCTCGGCGGCGAGCTGCTGCGCCCCAACCACAGCCGGGTGGACGGGGTCGAGGAGGCATGGGACCGCTTCGCCGGCTTTGCCGACTATGACCGCTTCACCCGCGCCTGGCTCGAGGCGGCGCGGCGGCTGCTGAAGCCGGACGGCGCGCTCTGGGTCATCGGCAGCTATCACAACATCTATCGCGTGGGGGCGCTGCTCCAGGATCTCGGCTTCTGGATCCTCAACGACATCGTCTGGCGCAAGACCAACCCGATGCCGAACTTCCGCGGCCGGCGCTTCACCAACGCGCATGAGACGCTGCTGTGGTGCGCGCGCTCGGCCGAGAGCCGCTACACCTTCAATTACGAGGCGATGAAGGCGCTCAACGAGGATCTCCAGATGCGGAGCGACTGGGTCATCCCGCTTTGCTCGGGCCCCGAGCGGCTGAAGCGCGACGGCAAGAAGGCCCATCCGACGCAGAAGCCCGAGGCGCTGCTGCACCGGGTGCTGCTGGCGTCGACCAAGCCCGGCGATCTCGTGCTCGACCCCTTCTTCGGCACCGGCACGACGGGCGCCGTGGCCAAGCGCCTCGGCCGGCGCTTTATCGGCATCGAGCGCGATGCGGATTATGCGGCGCTCGCCCGCACGCGCATCGCCGAGGTGGCGCCGGCGCCGGAGGAGAGCCTCGCGCTGTCCGCCAAGCGCGAGGAGCCGCGCATCCCTTTCGGCACGCTGGTCGAGCGCGGCCTCTTGAAGCCGGGCGCGGTGCTGAGCGACGCCACCGGCCGCTTCAGCGCCAAGGTACGCGCCGACGGCACGCTGATCAGCGCCGAGGCGCGCGGCTCGATCCACCAGGTGGGCGCGGTCGTGCAGGGCGCCCCGGCGTGCAACGGCTGGGCCTTCTGGCACTTCCTCGACAAGGGCCGCAAGGTCTCGATCGACGTGCTGCGGCAGAAGGTCCGGGCGGAGATGGGGGCGGCGCCGTAGAGCTGCATGACCGTTGTGCGGCCTGGTTGACCGCAGCCGCGCCGTCCTCTAGCTTAAAAAGCGATGCAGACTACCGGGTTCAACGGCCTTCGACTTATTGCCCCGACGCTCTGAGGAGTGTCGGGCCGTCGCCGTTGTCTTTCTCCCGCGCCAGGGTCTCGCGTCATGTCCCTTCCTCGATCTCGGTTCGTTTCGTCGGTTCCGGCCCGCGTCCTGACGGCGCTGCGACTTAGCAGCGGTCGCTGAGCCCCCGCTCGGCGGCCTGCCCTGCCCTCGCCCTTCGAACGCTTTTCAGGAGCTCCGCCCATGACCCGCATGCCGATCGAGAAATACCGCCCCTTCGCCCCCATTCACCTGCCCGACCGGCAATGGCCGTCGCGCGTCATCGAGCGCGCGCCGATCTGGTGCAGCGTCGATCTGCGCGACGGCAACCAGGCGCTGGTCGAGCCGATGGGCGCCGAGCGCAAGCGGCGCATGTTCGACCTCCTGGTGAAGCTCGGCTTCAAGGAGATCGAGGTCGGCTTCCCCGCGGCCTCGCAGACCGATTTCGATTTCGTGCGCCAGCTCGTCGAGGAGAAGCTCATCCCGGGCGACGTCACCATCCAGGTGCTGACCCAGGCGCGGCCGGAGCTGATCGAGCGCAGCTTCGCCGCGATCCGCGGCGCGCGGCGCGCCATCGTTCATCTCTACAACTCGACCTCGACCTTGCAGCGCCGCGTCGTCTTCGGCCTCGACCGCGCCGGCATCACCGACATCGCGGTAAGCGGCGCGCGGCTGATCCGCGCCCTGACCTCCACGGTGCCGGAGACGGAGATCGTCTATCAATACTCGCCCGAGAGCTTCACCGGCACCGAGCTCGACTATGCGGTCGAGATCTCGGAGGCCGTGCTCGAGGTCTGGCAGCCGACGCCGGCGCGCAAGGCGATCATCAACCTGCCGGCGACGGTCGAGATGGCGACGCCCAATGTCTATGCCGACCAGATCGAATGGTTCGGCCGCCATATCAAAGGGCGCGACCGCATCGTCCTCAGCGTCCATCCGCACAACGACCGCGGCACGGGGGTGGCGGCGACGGAGCTCGCGGTGATGGCGGGCGCCGAGCGCGTCGAAGGCACGCTCTTCGGCAATGGCGAGCGCACCGGCAATGTCGATGTCGTGACCTTGGCGCTCAACCTCTTCAGCCAGGGCGTCGAGCCCGGGCTCGTCATCGACGACATCAACGAGGCCGTGCGCACGGTCGAGTACTGCAACCAGCTTCCCGTCCATCCGCGCCATCCCTATGCCGGCGAGCTGGTGTTCACCGCCTTCTCCGGCTCGCACCAGGACGCGATCAAGAAAGGCCTCGACGATCTCTCCCGCCGCAATGACGGGCTCTGGGAAGTGCCGTACCTGCCGATCGATCCGCGCGATCTCGGCCGCAGCTACGAGGCGATCATCCGCGTCAACAGCCAGTCGGGGAAAGGCGGCGTCGCCTATCTGCTGAAGGCGGATCACGGCCTCGACCTGCCGCGGCTGCTCCAGGTCGAGTTCAGCGCGGTGGTGCAGGAATGGACCGACCGCACCGGCAAGGAGGCGACGAGCGCCGAGATCTGGCGCCTCTTCGAGGAGACCTATCTCTCGCCCGCGACCGGGATCGCGCTGGTCGATTACGACATGCTGCCCGACGCCAGGAGCGGGCGGCATCTGCGCGCCACCATCCGCCGCAATGGCGCCGAGGAGCGCATCGAGGGCCGCGGCAACGGGCCGATCGACGCGTTCATCGATGCGCTGAAGCGCCGCTGCGGCATCGCCGTCGAATTCCTCGACTACCGCGAGCACGCGGTGACCTCGGGCTCCGCCTCGAGGGCGGCGGCCTATGTCCAGATCCGCGCGCCGGGCGGCGGCAGCGTCTTCGGCGTCGGCCTCGACGAGAACATCGTGACGGCCTCGCTCCAGGCGGTGGCGAGCGCGGCGGCAAGGGTGGGGAAGATGAAGGGGTGAGAGATATCCCCGGGGCGCCTCGCCCGACTCCCCTCACCCTCCCATCGCTTCGCGATAGGGACAACCCGTTCGATCGCTTCGCGATCGAACCCTCCGGGGCCGGTCGCAAAGCGACCGGCCGGGTTGTCCCTCTCCCGCAAGGGGAGAGGGAGTTAGAGGGAGTTAGAGTGCCGCTCCTGAATTCATTCCTTGCGCCGTCCGCCGCGGGCATGCGCCACCACCTTTTTCATCAGGGTGGGGAGGGCGTGGCGGGGGAGGTCGTCGAGGCGGGTCCAGAGGCCGCCGGCGCTGTAGCCGTCGCGCACGGTGCCGGCGAGGACGGCGAGCTCGAGATGGAAATGCGTGAAGCTGTGCCGCACCTCGCCGGGCAGCAGCCGCCAGCGCGCCTTCACCGGCGCCGCGGCCTTGGCCTCGGTCTCGGTCCAGGGCGCTTCGCGCCAGAGCGTCGAGGGCACTTCCATCATGCCGCCCAAGAGCCCGTTCTCGGGGCGGCGGCGGAGCAGGACCGCGCCGTCGGGGCGAATCGCCCAGAAGGCGACGCCGCGGCGCAGCGGTTTTGCCGCCTTGGGCCGACGCGCCGGCAGACTCTCTGCGATGCCCGCGGCATAGCCGCGGCAGGCCGCGCGCCAGGGGCAGAGAATGCATTTCGGCTTCTTCGGCGTGCACAGCGTCGCGCCCAGATCCATCACCGCCTGGGCGTAGTCGCCGGTGCGCTCCGCCGGCGTCAGGCTGGCGGCGAGTCGGGCGAGCGCGGGCTTGCCATCGGGCAGCGGCTCGGCGACGGCGAAGAGCCGCGCCATCACCCGCTCGACATTGCCGTCGACCGGCGTTGCGATGCGATCGAAGGCGATCGCCGCCACCGCCGCGGCGGTATAGGCGCCGATGCCCGGCAGCGCGCGCAGCGCCGCTTCATCCGCCGGGAAGACGCCGTCGTGGCGCTCGACCACGGCGCGGGCGCAGGCATGGAGATTGCGCGCGCGGGCGTAGTAGCCGAGCCCTTGCCAGGCGTGCAGCACCTCGTCGAGCGAGGCGGCGGCGAGCGCGGCGAGATCGGGCCAGCGCTCGGTGAAGCGCGCGAAATACCCGGCGACCGTCACCACCGTCGTCTGTTGCAGCATGATCTCGCTGAGCCAGACGCGGTAGGGATCGGCGCGCTCGCCGCGGCGCGCCCGCCAGGGCAGATCGCGGCGATGGCGGTCGTACCATTCGAGGAGCAGCGCCGGCAGGTCGCAAAGCTCGAGCCCCGCCGCGGCGGGCTCGGCTCGAAGAGGCTGGCGCTGGGAACGGGACATGCGAGGGGCGACAGCGCTTTTCTATCATGACGCGCGCGCGGCGGAAAGCGAGGACGCGCGGTGGCAAGCGCACGCTCGCGCCGCTAAGATGCGCCTTAAGTCCAGGAGGCGGGAGTGGCGGAAGAGCGGCGCGGCAGCTTGCGCGCGATCGCGGCGGAGGTGCCGAAGATCGCCGGCGCCGTGCTGGGCAAGCGCGGCTTCGGCGAAGCGCAGCTGGTGGCGCAATGGCCGGCGATCATCGGCGCCGGCCTCGCCGCGGGGGTGACGCCGGAAAAGCTGAGCTTTCCGCGCGGCGAGCGGCGGGACGGCACGCTCCATCTGCGCGTCGCGCCCGGGCTCGGCCTCGAAGTGCAGCATCGCGAGCCGGTGCTGATCGAGCGCATCAACGCATTTTTCGGCTATCGCGCCGTGGCGCGCCTCGCGCTGAAGCAAGGGCCGCCGGCGGCGGCGCACGAGCCCCCGCCGCCGCGCCCGCGGCCACTCGCAGAGGCCGAACGGCAGTTGCTCGACGAGCGTCTCGCCGCTATCGAAGAGGGCGACCTCAAGGCCGCGCTGCGGCGACTCGGCGAGGCGGTGATCGGCGCACCGAAGGAGCGTCTTTGACGGCCTTTGGGTGGCATCGGCTTGCATTGGCCGGCACGAGGCCTTAGCATCAACATCTAGTAGGTTGGAGCGGGAGATGCGTCAGATTTGGTTGATCCTGGCCGCTTTTTTGCTGTCCACGGCTCTTGCCGAGTCGCCGGCACCGGCCGCCGCGCCGGCGGCGGCACCGGCGCCGTCGGCGCAGGACCACGTTCTCGGCAAGCAGGACGCGCCGATCACCATCATCGAGTACGGCTCGCTCACCTGCCCGCATTGCGCCGAGTTCGACACGACCACCCTGCCGGACGTGAAGAAGAACTGGATCGACACCGGCAAGGCGAAGCTGATCTTCCGCATCTTCCCGCTGAACGGCCTCGATGTGCACGCGGCGATGCTGGCGAGCTGCGTTCCGTCGGAGCATTTTTTCGATTTCATCAACGCGGTCTATCACGACCAGGCGAGCTGGATGGGGGCGCAGGACCCGGAAGCGGCGCTCGGCGGCATCGCCCGCCTCGCCGGCGTCAGCGAGGACAAGGTGAAGAGCTGCCTTGCCGACAAAGCGGCGCAGGACGCGATCATCAGCGAAACCTTCACCGCGCAAAAGAGCTATGGCGTCGATTCGACGCCGACCTTCTTCATCAACGGCGCCAAGATGGACCCCAACGGCGCCCAGCCCTACGACGTCTTCAACCAACAACTGACGGCCGCGCTCAAAGGCTGAGACGCGGGCGGGCACGGATGGAAACGTGAATTTCACCAGGCTTCGGCTCAGCGGCTTCAAATCCTTCGTCGATCCCACGGACCTCGCGATCGAGTCGGGCATGACCGGCATCGTCGGCCCCAATGGCTGCGGCAAGTCGAATCTGGTCGAGGCGCTGCGCTGGGTCATGGGCGAGACCTCGGCCAAGCGCATGCGCGGCGGCGAGATGGACGACGTCATCTTCGGCGGCACGACGGCGCGGCCGCCGCGCAACGTCGCGGAAGTGACGCTGCATCTCGACAACACCCGCCGCACCGCGCCGGCGCATTACAACGAATACGACCAGATCGAGGTCGTGCGCCGGATCGAGCGCGGCGAAGGCTCGGGCTATCGCGTCAACGGCAAGGAAGTGCGCGCGCGCGACGTGCAGCTGCTCTTCGCCGACGTCGCCAGCGGCGCCCATTCGGTGGCGCTGGTGAGCCAGGGCCGCATCGGCGCCATCATCAACGCCAAGCCGATCGACCGCCGCGGCCTCCTCGAGGAAGCCGCCGGGATCGCCGGCCTCCATTCGCGCCGCCACGAGGCGGAGCTGCGCCTCAAGGCGGCGGAGCAGAACCTGTCGCGGCTCGACGACGTGCTCGCCACCCTGCAAAGCCAGCTCGACGCGCTGAAGAAGCAGGCGCGCCAGGCGCAGCGCTATCGCCGCCTTTCCGACCATATCCGCCGCGCCGAAGCGGTGGTGCTGCATCTCCACTGGCAAGCGACCACCGCCGAGCTGGAGGCGGCGAGCGAGCGGCTGCGCGCCGCC
>DASQSR010000509.1:0-3601 GCA_035642295.1 Allostellaceae bacterium
GCCGGGGCGGCATCGACCAGCATCGGCGCGTGGCTCGCCATCAACCCGTCCTCGCCGAGGGTGACGAGGCTGCCGAGCGCGATGCGGCGGATCGTCTCGTGCAGGACGTCGACGCGAGTTTCGCGGAATTGCGCGGGAACATACACGGCGGCTCTCCCTCAAGGGCGACGGGCACTATAGGATTGGCCCCGGGGCTTCGCTACAGCATCGGCCCCGGCGCGTCGGCATCACCGAGGAGCGGATAGCGGCGGGGATCGAAAAGCTGATAATGCCACCACTCGTTCGCATAGAAATCCCAACCGGCCGCCGTCATCAGACCCAGCAACACGAGCCGGTTGGCCTGCGCCGCGGGCGCGATCTCGGTGTTGGCGTGGAAGGACAGCGGGGTAAAGGCATCGAACGCGGTTCCCATGTCGAGCTCGGCGCCGGCGGAGTCGAGAAGGGTGACGTCGACGGCGATGCCGCGCGAATGCGGCGAGCCGTGCCGGGGATCGGCAAGGAAAGCGGGGTCCGGGCAGGCATTCCACAGCAGCCATTGCGCTTCGGACGGGCGGAAGGCGTCGAAGAGCTTCAGGCGAAGACCCAAGGGCCGGGCGAGGGCGACGGCGCGGGCGAGATGCGCGGCGGCGTCCTGATGCAGGAAGCAGCGCGGATTGCGGTAGAGCGGCTTGCCGGTGATGTTCGCGGCCGTGGCATAGGCGAGGGCGATGACGACGTCATGGCTCGCTTCGGTGATCTCGATGAGCGACATGGGCGAAACGCGCGGTTGGAGCCGCCGGCTTCTACCATGCGCCGGGGCAGGCCGCGAGCGTGGTGAGCGTCCTGGCCTTCGACACCGGCGGCGGCGCCTGCTCGGCGGCGGTGCTGCGCGACGGAGCACTGGCGGCGCGGCGGCTCGAGCCGATGGAGCGCGGCCATGCCGAGGCCCTGATCCCGATGATCGACGCGGTTCTCGCGGAGGCCGGGATCGCCGTCGATGCGCTCGACCTCATCGCCGTCACGACCGGACCCGGCGCCTTCACGGGCCTGCGCATCGGCCTCGCCGCGGCGCGCGGCCTCAGCCTCGCGAGCGGCGTTCCGGCACTCGGCATCAGCCGCTTTGCCGCCGCCGCGGCGGCCGTGCCGCCGCAACGGCAGGCGGGATCGACGCTGGTCGTCGCCCTCGACAGCAAGCGGCGCGAGCTTTACCTGCAAGCCTTCGCCGCCGGCGAGCCGACAGGCGAAGGCGCGCTGGTGCCGCCCGAGGACATCCCGCTCTGGCTGCCGGCGGGAAAGCTGCGGCTCGCCGGCGATGCCGCGGCGGCGCTGGCGCGGCTCGTCGCCGGTCGCCCGGACGTCACGCAAGAAGAGGGACCCGGCCTGGTCGATGCCGCGGTGGTGGCGACGCTCGCCGCGGCGCAGTGGCGGCCGGGCTGGCGCCCGCCGCCGCCGCGCCCGCTTTATCTGCGCGCCCCCGACACGACGATGCCGCGCCGGGCCGCGAGGGCGCCATGACGCGGCGCCTGCGCCCGATCGAGACCGCCGATCTCCCGGCGCTGGCGCGGCTCCACGCGCTGTGCTTTCCCGAGGACCGCTGGGACGAAAAGGCGCTGAGCGATCTCCTCAGCATGTCCGGGGCGAGCGGCCACCTGGTCGAGGAGGCGGAGGAAGGCCGCCCGCTCGGGTTCATTCTCGACCTCATTCTCGCCGCCGAGGCGGAAGTGCTGACCCTGGCGGTGGCGCCGTCCTGCCGGCGCCAGGGCCTGGGCCGGGCCCTGCTCGCCGATCTTTTCGAGCGCGCCTGGCGGGGCGGGGCGCGCAGCATCGGCCTCGAGGTCGCCGCCGACAACGCCGCCGCACGCCAGCTCTATGAGAGCTGCGGCTTCGCGCCGAGCGGGCGGCGGCGCGCCTATTACCGCCGTCGCGGAGCCAGCATCGACGCCCTGCTCTTCCGTCGCGCGCTGCTGCCCTGAGGGACTGCGGCAACTTGGCGTTTCCTTGGCTTGACTGGCGGTCGACTTGCTCCTACCCGTTAGGGGCAAGTCGGCAGAGAGACCTGCCCGCGGAATCGAACATTTGGTGTTCGGAGCATCCTTTTCACCAAAAAATCAATGTTGCATCCCGATATGCGCATTGCTTCCCGCGAGCAAAGATCATATATCGATGACTCTATTTGCCAGAGGATTTCGCTGAAATGACTGATGCGGCCAATTCAAACGACCTGCTCGCACTGACGACCGAAATCGTCGCCGCCCACGTCTCAAACAATACGGTCGCCGTCAGCGACCTGCCGCAGCTCATTAACCAAGTCTATCAATCGCTCGCCGGCATCGGCAAAGCGCCGGTGGCGGTGGTGGAACGCCCGCAACCGGCGGTGAGCGTCAAGCGCTCGGTCCATCCCGACTACATCATCTGCCTCGAAGACGGGAAGAAGCTCAAAATGCTGAAGCGGCACCTCAAGACCGCTTATAACATGACCCCGGACGAATACCGCGAACGGTGGAATCTGCCCCCCGACTACCCCATGGTGGCGCCCAACTATGCCCGCCAGCGCAGCAAGCTGGCCAAGGATATCGGGCTGGGGACCCGCGGCCGGCGCAGCAGCGCCGCCTGATACCCCGAGGGGGTTGGGCGGTATAGGCTCGCCCGCCGCTTTCGGGTATACTGTTTCGCGAGCGCAACAGCGCGTCAAAGGTGGGGATGGCCTCCCGGCTCGAACAACTCTGCCTCGACAAAGGGCTGAAGATGACGGAGCAGCGCCGCGTGATTGCCCGGGTGCTTTCCGATTCGGCCGATCATCCCGATGTCGAGGCGGTGCATCGCCGGGCGACCGAGATCGACCCCAAGATCAGCATCGCCACCGTCTATCGCACCGTGCGCCTGTTCGAGGAGGCCAACATCCTGGCGCGTCACGATTTCGGCGACGGCAGGGCGCGCTATGAAGAGGCGACCTCGGAGCACCACGACCACCTCATCGACGTGCAGAGCGGCCGCGTGATCGAGTTCCGCAACGAAGACATCGAGAAGCTGCAGCGCCAGGTGGCCGAGCGCCTCGGCTACCGGCTGGTCGGCCACCGGCTCGAGCTCTTCGCCGTGCCGCTCGCCGGCAAGGGCGAGCGCAAATGACGGGCGGTAACGCGTCTTGATCGAGCCGCAGCCGCAGCAGGCGCTGCTTCCGGCCCAGCCGGTTTCCATCGTCGATGTCCGTTCGGGCCCGCTGCAGGTGCGGCTCGCCGAGACGATCGGCGATGTCGACGCGGCGCAGGCGCTGCGCTACCGCGTCTTCTACGAGGAGATGGGGGCGCAGCCGAGCGCCGAGATGGCGCGGCAAAGGCGCGATTTCGACAGCTTCGACGGCGTCTGCGACCACCTCCTCGTCATCGACCATGCCCGTGGCGACGGCCCGCAGGCGGTGGTCGGGACCTATCGCCTGATCCGTCGCCCGGCGGCGCAGCGCCACGGCCGCTTCTACTCCGCGGCGGAGTACGACCTCGGCGCGATCGCCGCCCATCCCGGCGAGATCCTCGAGCTCGGCCGCTCCTGCGTCGACGCCTCGGCGCGCAACCGGCCGACGATGCAGCTGCTCTGGCGCGGCATCGCCGCCTATGTCTTTCACTATGAC
>DASQSR010000510.1:0-10127 GCA_035642295.1 Allostellaceae bacterium
GCCCGAGCGAGCTCGAGCAGACGCTCGATGCGCATGAGCGCTTCGTCGCGCGCAAAACGGGTGGCCAGCGCGCGCTGCTCAGCCTGCACGATCTCGCCGATGCCGATCTCATCTGCCGCGATCTCAGCGATGCCGAGCTCACCGGCGCGCGGCTGACGCGCGCGCTGCTGATGGGGACACTGCTGCGCGATGCCGTGCTGTTCGCCGCCGATCTGCGCATGGCCAACCTCGACGGCGCCGATCTGACGCGGGCGGATCTGCGTGGCGCCTGCTGCCGCGGCGCCCGGCTCAACAAGGCGATCCTGGCCAAGGCCGATCTGCGCGAAGCCGCGCTCGGCCGCTACGACGAGCGTGACAAGACGCTCATCGCCCATCTCAGCGGCAGCCATACCGACTTGACCTCGGTCGAGGCGCGCGGCGCCGATCTCAGCGGCGCGAAGCTTGCCGGCGCGATCACCGTGCGCGCCGATTTCACCGACGCGGTGCTGCGCAGCGCCGATCTCCGCGGCGGCGATCTGCGCAACGCCAATTTCACCGGCGCCAATCTCGAGGACGTGAACCTCACCGGCGCCAAGCTGCACGGCGCCGTCTTCCAGGCGGCGGTGCTGACCGGCGCGACGCTGGCCGGCGCCGATCTGCGCGGCGCCGATCTGCGCGACGCCATCCTCGATCCCGCGGCGCAGAGCCTGCCGGAACTGCGCCACGCGCTGCGCACCGAATATGCCGTGCGGTCGGAAACGGAACTGCTCGAGGTGCTGCAGCGGCACACGCGCTGGCTCGACAGCCAGGGCCAGGAAGGCGAGCGCGCGGTGTTGCCGCAGATCGATCTCTCCCACCGCCGGCTCGACGGCGTGCGGCTGGTGCTCGCGATCCTCAAGGGGGCCCGGCTGGTACAGGCCTCGCTGGCGGGCGCCCAGCTGGTGATGAGTGACGGCTCCGGCGCCGATCTGCGCGGCGCCACGCTCAACGACGCCGATCTGCGCGGCGCGGTGTTCCAGCGCGCGCATTTCAACGGCGCCAATCTGACCGCGGCGCAGCTCGGCCCGCTGCGCGAAGTCGGCCAGAACCATCGCGAGCTGCCGTCCAATTTCGAGCGCGCCAAATTCGCCCGTGCCATTCTGCGCGACGCCGATCTCAGCGGCGCCAACCTCGCCGGCGCCGATTTCTCGAACGCCAATCTCGCCGGCGCCCGATTGCAAGGCGCCAGGCTCGACGACACCACCTTCTACGGCGCGCGCCTCGACGGCGCCAAATTCGACGGCGCCAGTCGCGAGCGCGCCGCCGGCCTTCCTTAGCCGGCACGGGAGTCGCAGCGGTGTAGCGCGGCGTTAATATTTCCGTCTTAGCATGCGCTAGGCCATGCTAGGGGGTAGCCATGGAGACCGTTCAAGGCCCGGAGACCGTCCAGACCAATGTCCGCGTCGCCGAGGCGGACAAGCCGCTCATCCTCCAGGTTGCGCAGCGCCTGCGCGGCGATCCCGACTTCCGCGACCGGCTCGCGGCGCTGCTCGAGGACGTTGCCTGCGCCGGTATGCAGGAGCGACTAAAGAAGCTGGAGCAAGAGGTTAGCTGGCTGCTATCGGGCGCTATCGTGGTCCCCCGGGCCCCCGCGCGGCTGGCCCAGGCGGCACCGGCGCCCAGCGCGCCCAAGCTCCCGCCCAAGCCGGCGCCGATCTTCGCACCGCGCCGCCAGGGCTAGCATCTACCGGTAGTGTTCTCAGTTTGAATTGGTCGATGGGAGATGTTGTGGACCTGATCGAAGCGGCGGAAGCCCCGCGCCCGACATGGGCGACGTGCTGGTGGGGTGAGACGCTGTGATCGAGGCTAGACTCAAGGCCCTCTATCACCAGAACGGTCAACGTCGTCTGGTGATCGTGCGTCGAACCGATGGCATCTACGGCTACATTGAAGAGCAATATGAAGACGCCCATCCGCTCGGCGCCGGTTGGTATCCGCTCTCCCCATACTGGCCAGACCGGATTGAGGCCTTATGCGGCTCCGAAGAGATTGCGGAGCGCGAAGCGTTTGCCCGCATCGACTGGCTAAGGCACCCCGATTCCGATTAGAGCCTGTTACAATTCAAACCGAGACACTACCCACCTACCGCCCGCCTCGACTTTGCGCTAGGAGCCGGTCTTCGCCACGATCGGGAAAATTGCCCGGTGTCACCGCTCCTCGGCCTGCTCTATCGCCTCTACGAGAGCCGATTGCGGCGCCAGGTCGGCGCCAAGCCCATGCCGCGGCATGTCGGCATCATTCTTGACGGCAATCGGCGCCACGGCCGCGCCCGCGGCATCACCGAGCCCAAGGAGATGTACCGGCTGGGCGCCGAGAAGCTCGATGACATTCTCGACTGGTGCGCCGAGCTGCGCATTCCCACCGTAACCCTCTGGGTCTTCTCCGCCGACAATTTCCGCCGCCCCGAGCCGGAGGTTTCCGGCATCTTCGGCGCCATCGAGGCGAAGCTCGCCAGCCTCGCGCACGACCCGCTCATCCACAGCCGCCGCGTGCGGGTGCGGGCGATCGGCCGCCTGCCGCTGCTGCCCGAGACGCTGCTGCAGACCATCGCCCAGGCCGAGCGGGCCACCGAAGCCTATGACGCCATGGACCTCAACATCGCCGTCGCTTATGGCGGCCGGCAGGAGATCGCCGACGCGGTACAGGAGCTGCTGCGCGACCGGGCGGCCAAGGGGGCGAGCGTCGAAGCGGTGATCGCTGCGGTCACGCCCGACGCCATCGCCGGCCATCTCTATACCGCGGGTCTTCCCGATCCCGACCTCATCATTCGCACCAGCGGCGAGATCCGGCTTTCCGGCTTCCTGCTCTGGCAGAGCGTCCACAGCGAGTACTACTTCACCGACGTGCTCTGGCCCGCCTTCCGCCGGGTCGACTTCCTCCGCGCCATCCGCACTTTCCAGCAACGCCAGCGCCGCTTCGGGGCGTGAGCGAGCGGCGAATGATGGCGGCGGCAGGAGCGGCGGCGATCAGTTCCTTTCAGCAGCTCCTCGCCAGCGGCCGCTTCGCCGTGACCGCCGAGCTGGTGCCGCCGGTCTCGACCGATCCCGCCGCAGTCCTCGCCCGGGCCTTGCCACTCCGGCGCTGCGTCGCCGCCGTCAATGTCACCGACGGTGCCGGCGCCCGCGCGCATGTTGCAGGTCTGGTGGCGGCGCGCATCCTCATCGACAACGGCATCGAGCCGATCTTGCAGATGGCGTGCCGCGACCGCAATCGCCTGGCGCTCGAAAGCGATCTGCTCGGCGCGCTCGCGCTCGGCGTGCGCAACCTGCTGGTCCTTACCGGCGATGATCCCAAATCCGGCGACCAGCCCGAGGCCAAACCGGTGTTCGACCTCGACAGCCGCGCGCTCCTGGCGTTGGCGCATCGCCTTTCCCGCGAAGGCAGGCTGCCGCCGGACACGCCGGTCGACGGCGCGACCAGCCTCTTCCTCGGCGCCGCCGATGTGCCGATCGATCCGCCGCCGGGCTGGGCGCCGACGGCGCTGGCGGCGAAAGCGGCGGCGGGCGCGCGCTTTGTCCAGACGCAATTCTGCTTCGACATGGGCGTGGCGCGCCGCTACGCCGCCCGCCTCGCCGAGCATGGATTGGGCGAGCGCATCAAGCTGCTGATCGGCATCGCGCCCCTTCCCTCGGCGCGCTCGGCGCGCTGGATGCGCGAGAAGCTCGCCGGCAGCATCGTTCCCGATGCCGTCATCGCTCGCCTCGAGCGGGCGGCCGATCCACGGCGCGAGGGCATTCGCCTCTGCGCCGAGCTATTGCAGGAGCTGGCGACGATCCCCGGCATTGCCGGCGCCCATGTCATGGCGCCGCAGAACCCCGCCGCGATTCCCGAAGCGATCGCCGCTGCGGGTCTTGGCGTCGATCGCATCGTGCCTCCTCCCGAAGGACCGGCCACGACCCGATAGAGGGCCGTCGCGCCGCGTTTTCTCCGAGTTGCCTCTAGCCGGCGTAATTCCACCGCCGCCGCGCACGATATTTGCGGAACTAGCCCAATCACGTGCCGTTCTTGGCTCCGCCATCCGCTAATGCCATCGATGAATGCGCCGCGACGGGTCGCGGCGCCGGCGGCGCAAAGCGGGAAACGATAGGCAAGAGGCATGGCGGATCTCATCAGCTCGCGCTCGGGTCCCGGCATCGGCCCGGTCATCGCATCGATTCCATCGGCGGCGCCGCCGCTCGGCCTCCTCGTTGGCGACTGGGTGGAGGTCCGCCCGATCGAGGAGATTCTCGCGACGCTCGACGCGCGCGGCTGCCTCGACGCACTGCCCTTCATGCCCGAGATGGCGTGCTATTGCGGCCGCCGCTTCCAGGTGTTCAGGACGGCGCACAAGACCTGCGATGTCGTCACCTACAAGTCGCGCCGCATGGAGCGCGCGGTGCATTTGACGGGCCTGCGCTGCGATGGCAGCGGCCATGACGGCTGCCAGGCGCATTGCTTGATCTTCTGGAAGGAAGCGTGGTTGAAGCGCGTCGACGGCCCCGCGCCTGCGTCGGCGGACGCCGGCGCCGGCGGCAAGACGCCGGCAACGCAGCAGGCGCTCGATCTCCTCGGGCGAACGGCGCGGCTTGCGGCCGAAGGCGCAGCGGAGCCGCGCTATCGCTGCCAGGCGACGGAGACGGTGCCGGCGACGGCGCCGCTGCCCTGGTGGGATGTCCGGCAATATGTCGAGGACGTCGCGCGTGGGAACCTGACCTTGCGAGACCTGCTGAGCACCTTTGCCATCCACCTGCTGCGCGCGGCGCAGAAGCTGCTGCGCCTCAATCCTTATCCATCGCTGCGCAGCCTTGCCGGCGACCCTCTGCCGGCAGAGCGGCTCGATCTGCAGCCGGGCGAGCTGGTCGAGATTCGCTCCAAGGCGGAGATCATGGCGACGCTCGGCCGCCGCTTGAGCAATCGCGGCCTCTCCTTCGACGTCGAGATGGCGCGCCTCTGCGGCCGCACCTTCCGCGTGCTGCGTCGCATCGAGCGGATCATCGACGAGAACACCGGCCGCATGCTGAAGATGCGCCACGATTGCATCATGCTCGAAGGCGCCGTCTGCAGCGGCATCATGAGCGGCAGCCGCGTCGGCTGCCCCAAAGCGGTGCCGTTCTTCTGGCGCGAGATCTGGCTGCGCCGCGTCACGCCCAACACTGCGGCCGCGAAAGCACCCGCCCCCCGTGTTGCCCCGCGGGCGCCCAGCCCGGCGAAGGAGCCGGCGGCGAGCCTTTGGACGAACCCGCATCGGAGCGGCCGCTGAGGGGTGCCGTGCTAGGCTCGGCTGACCGCTCTTTGTCATCGTGAAGCCACCAACCCGCCCCCCGGGACGGCCCGCTTACGTGATTCAGTGAATCACCCGAAAAAAAGAGTCAGCGTTGTACACCAGTGAATCACCTTGCTCCCCGGGGGAGCCGGCCCGCACTTCCCGGGATCGCTGCGGGGAAGCGGGGTCAGCGTTGAATTTCAAACGCTACGGAACTTGCCTTCCCACGAGATCGCCGCCGAGCAGGATGCGGCGATAGGAGAGCGCTTCCGCCACGTGCAGGCGGCGCACGCCCGCGCTCGCTTCGAGATCGGCGAGCGTGCGCGCGACGCGCAGCACGCGGTGATAGCCGCGCGCCGAGAGGTGCAGCCGCTCCGCCGCTTCCATGAGGAGGCGCTTGCCGTCGGCATCGGGCGCGGCGAGCTCGTCGAGCAGCTGGCCGTCGAGCTCGGCATTGGTGCGGATGCGGCGAGCGGCGGGCAGCCGCGCATAGCGCGCCGTCTGCCGCGCTCGCGCCGATGCGACACGCGCCGCCACCTCGGCCGAGCCTTCCGCCGGCGGCGGCAATGCGAGATCGGCGGGCCGCACCGCCGGCACGTCGATGTGGAGATCGATGCGGTCGAAGAGCGGGCCCGAGATCTTCGACTGATATTCCTGCGCGCAACGCGGTGCGCGGCCGCACGCCAGTGCGGCATCGTCGAGATGCCCGCAGCGGCAGGGATTCATCGCCGCCACCAGCTGCACCCGCGCGGGATAGGTGACATGCGCCTGAACGCGCGCCACCGTGGCGCGGCCGCTCTCGAGCGGCTGGCGCAGCGCTTCGAGGCTCGCGCGCTGGAACTCCGGCAGCTCGTCGAGGAAGAGCACGCCGAGATGCGCCAGCGACACCTCGCCCGGCCGCGCGCGCTGGCCGCCGCCGCCGACCAGCGCTGCGAGCGAGGCCGAGTGGTGGGGATCGCGGAACGGCCGCTGGCGCATCAGCTTGCCTTCGCGCAGCAGCCCCGCCACCGAATGGATCATGCTGACTTCGAGCGCCTCGGCCGGGTCGAGCGGCGGCAACAGGCCCGGCAGGCGCGCCGCCAGCATCGATTTGCCCGAGCCGGGCGGACCGATCATCAGCAGGTTGTGGCCACCCGCGGCGGCGACTTCGAGCGCGCGCTTGGCCGTCTCCTGCCCTTTGATGTCGCTGAGGTCGAGCGGCGATGCCGGCGCTTCGGCAATGCGCGGCTCGGGCTGGCTCAGCACTTGCGTCCCTTTGAAGTGATTGATGAGCGCGAGCAGCGATGGCGCCGCCAGCACGTCGAGGCCGCCTGCCCAGGCGGCTTCGCCGCCGGAGGCAGCGGGGCAGATGACGCCGCGGCCGGAAGCGGCGGCGCCCATCGCCGCCGGCAGAACGCCCGCCACCGGCAGCAGCGCGCCGTCGAGCGCCAGCTCGCCCAGCGCGACATGGCCCTCGAGCTCCTCCGCCGGCAGCACCTCCATCGCCGCCAGCAGCCCGAGCGCGATCGGCAGGTCGAAATGGCTGCCTTCCTTGGCGAGATCGGCCGGGGCGAGATTGACGGTGATGCGCCGCGGCGGCAGCGCCAAGCCCAGCGCGGCGAGCGCCGCGCGCACGCGCTCGCGCGATTCCGCCACGGCCTTGTCAGGCAGGCCGACCACGGTGAAGGCGGGCAGGCCCGCGGTGATGGTCACCTGCGCGTCGACCTCGAGCACCTCGATGCCGGAGAAGGCCACCGTCTTGACGCGCGCGACCAACGTGCTTCTCCTCGCCGATCCTCCGGAACTTTACGGGAACGGCGCCGGCGAGGCCAGCCCCGCCGAGCGGCGCGAATTTTACCGGTTCGGTGCAGCGCGTTCCTCTCTCTCCCGTATCATGGTCCCGCTGGTTGCCGTTGCGGCGCGGCGCTCATCCAAGGAGAAGGCGATGCACGGCAATCCCAGAGCCCTGCTGGATCAGATCACGCTCGTTCACGGACCGCACGAGCTGCTGGCGCGCTACGTCGTCATGGCCGATGCCATGGCGCGCGAATGGGGGCTGCGCCTGCGCCTGCGCAGCGATTTCGACGCGCTGATCGACCTCAATCGCGAACATCGCGAGAGCTGGCCGCCGTTGCCGCCGATCTGCGATCCCGCGCACAGCAATCTGCGCATCGATTCCGCGTTCTGGCTCGAGGGCATCGATTCCTTCGGCGACACGGTCGTCACCGAGTTCGGGCGCTTCTTCGATTTTCGCGACACCAACCTGGTCGAGGAGATACGCGCGCTCCGCGTCTACTACGAGCACCCCGCGCCGCACCGTGCCGCTGGCGAATGCGTCGAGATCGACGCGCCCGCCGCAACCGTGGTTCGCGGCCGAACGATGTATGGCGGCGCCATCTGGGTCCGGCCGGACTGGCGGCGCTCCGGGCTCACCCGGATCATCTCGCATGTCTGCGCCGCCTACGCGCATACGCGATGGAACACGGCGTTCACCTGGGGCTTCATGGAGCCCCGCATGCATGCCGGCGGCTTGTCGCGCGCTTACGGCCCGCACGAAGCCGCCGAGGGGCTGCTGGTCCGCATGCCCTTCCGCGGCGATCTGCCGACGGTCCTGCTATGGATGCGAACCGGTGCGCTGCTGGCCGATCTGGCCACGAGCGTCGACGCGGCGATGATCGCGGGTCAGGGATATCCCCATGGCGAAATCCTCGCCGCTCGCGGTTTGCCACGGCAGGATTAGCCGATCATATCGGCCGCGCACGGTGATCGTGTCCGAGACCCGTATCGTCGCGCGGATCGAGCGCAGGTGGGGGCGGCGGCGCGACAGCGCTTCGGCGTATGCGGCGGCGACCCAGGCGCCGTAGTCGCGATCGTGATGGTCATGGACCTCGCGGTCGACCAACCGCTCGCACTCGCCCGCCGGCCGGCATTCGATGGCCGCGCCGAAATGCGCGAAGACCAGCGAGGTCGGCCCCCGGCGCCGCAGCAGGATCATGCGGTCGCGCAGCCGCGCGCCGCCGACCAGCGCTCTTGCGTCTTGCGGCAGCCGTCCGCGCTGGCGGAGCCACAGCGCCACCAGCGGCCGCACCGGGGCGAAGGCAGGAAGGCCCAGCGCGGCGAGATCACGCTCGGCGGCAAGCCAGGGATGGCGCCCCGTCACCGATCCGCCGGCGAGCAGCTCCTCGGCGCGCTCGGCGAAGTCAAAAGCGCCGCCGAGCAGCTCATAGAACCACTCGTCCCCGGCCAGCACGGCGAGAAGGATGCGCGGGAAGCGGCGCTCGTTGAGCACATAGAGCGCCCCGGCCAGCGTCTCCAGCCGGAAGCCGCCGGCGCGCAGCGCGACGCGCGCGCCGTTCTCCTGCGGGCGGATATGGATGAAGCCGCGCTCGCGCACGGCAAAGTCCGCCAGCTCCCGTTGCGGGTCGAAGCGGCCGAAGCGCCGGGCGAGCTCCCATGACGGGTCGGGCCAGCGCCCCCCTCGCTCGTCGATCAGAATGCCCTCGCTCATCGCGCGCCCCGCCGCTCATTCCTCTGGCAATGCCGCCTCGCTCGCCGCCTTGGCGAGGCGCAGCACGCGCTGGCGCAGCGCGTCGTCGGCAATGGCGCGGAAGCACTGCACCAGCTCGATCTCGACCGGGGTCAAGCCGGCATCCGCCATCGTCACCGCCGAGGCGGTGTCCTCCTTGATGAGGAACGACATCGGTACGCCGAGGAACTTGACCGCGGCCGCCATCTGCGCCGCCGTCAGCCGCCGGGCGCCGGTCTCGTATTTCTGCAGCGCCTGCGCGGTGACGCCGAGCGCTTCGGCGAGCTGCTGCGGCGTTGCGCCGGCGAGCCGGCGCGCCTCGCGCAGCCGCCTGCCGATCTGCGCATCGATGCGCCGTTCCGCGCGCTGGCGGCGCGACGCGCCGCGACTCTCGGCGGTCACAATCCTTGTGCGCATCATGCTTCGCCGGCCGGTTCAGCCCAGAACCGACCGCGATGATAGCGCCGTCGCTACGCGCGCGCTATGAAAACTGGCGATCGCCCGGATTCAACCCGGCCCGATCCGGGCCCGGAACCCCGAGAAAGCGGCGCGACTAGCGTGGCCCGAGATTCTGCTCGCTGATGATGCGCGTCAGGCGCAGCAGGTGCTCGCGCATATCCTCGCTGCGGATGGCGCGGAAATGGCGCACCAGCTCGATCTCCTTGGCGCTGAAGCCGGCCGTGTCGGTGGCGGCCTGCGGCTCGGTGTCGTCCTGGAAGAAGAAGGACATCGGCACGCCGAGAAACTTCGACGCCGCGGCAAGACGGCCGGCGGAGAGGCGATTCTCGCCATTCTCGTACTTCTGCACCGCTTGGAAGCTCACGCCGATGGCAGAGCCAACATCTTCCTGGCTGGCGCCGGCGAGAAGCCGTGCCTGGCGAAGGCGGCTGCCGACCGACAGGTCGACGTGATTGGCCCGCCGTTTGCGCGGCTTGCGGCGCTGGCTGTCGGTTGCGACCGCTTCTGCCTTTGGTTGCGTCATCTGCTAATGACCTCCGTTCCCCGACATGATCCCCGGCCCTTTACCCTCGCCCGTTGTTTGGCTGAAGTTTCTACCATAAAGGGCGCCTTTCCTGGCGGAAACAACGTACTCCGGCTGACGCGGTACTTCAATCCGTCATCGACAATTAATCGGCATATCAATTAACCGGTCAGGCCGGCGCCGGCGCGCCGCGGGCGGCAAGGCGCGCCTCGACCGCGTCCCAGAAGCGCGCCTCGAGGCGGACGCCGTCGAGGCGGTTGATCTCCTGGATGCCGGTGGGCGAGGTCACGTTGATCTCGGTGAGAAAGTCGCCAATGACATCGATGCCGACGAAGACCAGGCCCTGGGCGCGGAGCGCGGGTCCGATCGCGGCGCAGATC
>DASQSR010000511.1:0-2655 GCA_035642295.1 Allostellaceae bacterium
GACGGCGGTTCGCCGGTGCTGCTCACCTGCGACCACGCCAGCAACAGGGTGCCGCGGGCGCTGGCCGGCCTCGGCCTCGCGCCCGGGCTGATCGAGCGGCATATCGGCTGGGACATCGGCGCCGCCGCGGTGACGCGACAGCTCGCCGCGGCGCTCGCCCTTCCCGGCATTCTCTCGGGCTATTCGCGCCTCGTCATCGACTGCAATCGCGATCCCGCCGATTCCGGCTCTATCCCCGCCGCGAGCGACGGCGTCGCCGTGCCCGGCAATGAGGGGCTCTCCGCCGCGGCGCGCGTCCAGCGGCGCGCCCAGTGCTTCGAGCCCTATCACCGCGCCGTCGCGGCCCGGCTCGCTCGCTTCCGCGCCGCCGGCCTCGTGCCGGCGCTGCTCTCGATTCACAGCTTCACGCCACGGATGAACGGCACGACGCGGCCCTGGCATGTCGGGATCCTCTGGGACGAGGACCCGCGCATCCCGGTGCCGCTGCTCGCCGCCCTCAAATCCGATCCGGCGCTGGTCGTCGGCGACAACGAGCCCTATTCGGCGCGCGAGCCTGCCGGCTACACGGTGCGCCATCATGCCGCGGCGCAGGGCCTGCCGCATGCGGCGATCGAGCTGAGGCAGGACCTGATCGCCGACGCGGCCGGGCAGGACGAGTGGGCGGCTCGTCTGGCCGCCGCGCTTGGGCCCATCCTGGCGCGGCGCGAGATCTACCGGGTCGGCTGGCGCTGACCCTTGCCCTGGCAATCGCCGCGGCGCATCGCCACTATAAGCGCATCCTCACCGAAGAGGGGAGAGCGATGGACGACAAGACCCGAACCGAGCTCGAGGCCGCCGCCTTCCGGAGCCTCGTCGCGCATCTGCGCGAGCGCACCGATGTGCAGAATCTCGACCTCATGAATCTCGCCGGCTTCTGCCGCAATTGCTTGTCGCGCTGGTACCGCGAGGCCGCCGAGTCGCGGGGAATCGGACTCTCGGACCCCGAGGCGCGGCAGATCGTCTACGGCATGCCCTACGAGGAATGGAAGGCGAAGTACCAGAAAGGCGAGAAAAAGCCCGGCGCCGGCACCGGCCATCAGCACTGAGCGTCGCAGGCCGGCGCGATTGCTTGCGCCGGCGCAGCGGCTTCGATAGCGTCGAACCTCACCGCAAGCACGGGGAGGTTCCATGCCGGACGTCGGCGGCATCGCTGGCGAGCGCCTCAAATCCTTCATCGAGCGCATCGAGCGACTCGAGGAGGAGAAGCGGGCGCTGGCCGAGGACATCAAGGAAGTCTTCGCCGAAGCCAAGGGCGTCGGCTTCGATATCAAGATCATGCGGCAGATCATCAAGATCCGGAAAATGGATCAGGACGATCTCGACGAGCAGGAAGCGCTGCTCGACGTCTACAAGCGCGCCCTCGGCATGCTGCCCGACTTCGAGAGCAACAGCGAACCCGAGCCGCTCCGCGCGACCGGGTAGGGCAGCGCCCGAGTTTTCTTTGGGTCCGTCGCGCCAGATACGCTGCAAACCTGCTGTGCGTCCTTCGACAGGCTCAGGATGAGGCAGGATTGAGTCGGGCATCTTCCAGGGGCCGTAAAGAAACGTCCTCATCCTGGCCGACCCGTCCGACCGCTCTGCGGTCGAACTGAGTCGGCTATCGAAGGACGCACGGCCGGCCTGCAGCTCGGCGCGGCGCTCCCGCTACTCCGCCGCGATCGCATGCGGGGCCGGCACCGTCGGCGCGCGTAGCGGCGAGGCTCGCCTGCTTCGCATGGCCGATTGCCCCTGGCGGCAACCGCCAAGCCATGGCCCACAGGATTAGCCCCGAATAGCTATCCCGCGCGGACCGCGCGACCCCTATCTCTTGCGTATATCGAGAGGAGGTGCGCGATGAGCATCGTACTCGACCACACGATCGTTCCGACACGCGACAAGGAGGCATCGGCACGGTTCTTCGCCCGCATCTTCGGCCTGGCTTACGGCGGGACCGTCTCCCATTTCGCTCCGGTGCGGGTCAACGAGGCGCTGACGCTCGACTTCGATACGGTTGCCGAGTTCAAACCCCACCACTACGCGTTCAAGGTCGGAGAAGCGGAGTTCGACGACATCTTCGACCGGGTGCAATGCGAGCGGATTCCCTATGGGAGCGGCCCTTTCTCCGCTGACAACATGGACATCTACCGACACAATGGCGGCCGCGGCTTTTATTTTCGCGATCCCAACGGCCATCTTCTGGAGGTGCTGACGGCCTGAGCCGGGGCAACGGCGGCAGAGGGATGTCGCTGCCCTGCTGATGCGATCGCGCTGGTGGGGAAGAGCCACGCGTCCGGGTTCGCCGATACCGGCAAGCTTATCGCGTGCGCACAGAAGCTTCGGCAGCCACGAGCGCACAAAATTGAATTCGCTCCTTGCTTCGTCACCCCCGCGAAAGCGCGCGAATGCAGGGGAGGCCACGCGATGGTCGCGGCGGACGCCGGACCTGCAGCTCGGCCGGCCGCGCCGGGTCTACTCCGCCGCGATCGCGTGCGGGGCCGGCGGCGCGCGGAAGGCGGCGAGCAGCTTCTCCTGCTTGGCGCGCGCGGCGGCGAGGCTCGCTTCCTTCACATGGCCGAAGCCGCGGATCTCGGCGGGAATGGCGGCGAGCTCGACGGCAAGCGCGTGGCGGTCGCGGTC
>DASQSR010000512.1:0-6830 GCA_035642295.1 Allostellaceae bacterium
AAGACGATGACGTGCTGGCAGAGGCCGGTGATGAACTCGACATTGTGCTCGACGATGAGGAAGGTCGTGCCGGCGGCATTGGCCTTGCGCAGAATCTCCGCGACCTCGTTGATCCGCGTCGGGTTGACGCCGGCGACGGGCTCGTCGAGCACGACGAGGCGCGGCTGCGACATGAGCGCCGCCGCCAGGGCAAGCAGCTTCTTCTGGCCGTAGGAAAGGATGCCCGCCGGCGCCGCGGCGAGGCGCGTCAGCCCCACCAGCTCGATGAGTTCGCGCGCACGCGCTTCGGCCGCATCGCGCGCCGCGCGATAGCGCCGCATGCGCAGCAGCGCCTCGGGCCAGGCGGTATGGCGGAACGGCTCGACCACGACCAGGAGATTGGCGATGAGATCGAACTCCTCGTAGACGCGGACGGTCTGAAACGTGCGCACCAGCCCGGCACGGGCGATCTGCTGCGGCGGAAGGCCGGTGATATCGCGGCCCTCGAGAAGGATGCGGCCGCCATCGGCGCGCTGGAAGCCGCTGAGGCAGTCGATGGTGGTGCTCTTGCCCGAGCCGTTGGGGCCGATCATGCCGGTAATGGTGCCGGCGGCAACGGCAAAGGAGACGCCGGCCACGGCACGGATACCGCGATAGGATTTGGCGAGCCCCTCGACCTCGAGCAGCCGGGTCATTGCAAGCGCGCTCGCAGCGCGGCGAGGCGGCGATCGGCGAACCAGCCGGCGGCGCCGCGCGGCAGCAGCAGCATGGCCGCCACCAGGATGGCGCCGTAGATCACCATGCGCAGATCGTTGGAAAAGCGCAGCGCCTCGGGCAGTGCGACCATCACCAGCCCGGCGAGAACGACGCCCCAGAAGCTGCCGGCGCCGCCGATGATGACGACGATGAGGAAGGTCTGCATGTAGTAGAAGTCGAGGAACAGCGGATCGACGACCTTCAGATAGAAGACGTAGATCGCGCCGGCGAGGCCGGTGAGAATGGCGCCGATGACGAAAGCGGCGAGCTTGTAGGGGAGCGGCGAGACACCTTGCGACTGGGCGAGCGGCTCGTTCTGCTTGATCGCCCGCAGCGTATCGCCAATCCGCGACGTGCCGAGCGCGTAGAGAAAACCCAGCGCCAGCACCGCGAAGGCGAGCACAAGGTAGTAGAACCGCGCGGGCGTCGCGAAGGCGAAGCCGAAGAGGCTCGGGCTGGGAAGCCCGGGAATACCGAGCGGTCCGCGCGTCAGGCTGACCCAGTCGCGGGCGACGAGGCCGCACAGCAGCGCGAAGCTGAGGGTGATGATGACGAAGGCATGCCGCCCGGTCCGCAAGGTGGGGAGGCCAACCGCCGCGGCGACCGCGGCGTTGACCAGCGCCGCCACGAGCAGCCCGTCCCAGAAGCTGCCGCCGAGCCGCGTCACCGTCAGCGCCGAGCAATAGCCGCCGATGCCCCAGAAGCCGAGCTGCGCGAAGGAGAGGAGGCCGGCATAGCCGTAGACGAGATTGAGCGCCGCCGCCGCGACGGTGAAGACGAGCCCGGAAAGCGCGACGCCGGTGAGATAGTTGGAGCCGAGCGCGGGCGGCAAGGCCGCCAGCACCAGCACCGCCGCGGCGACCAGCGGCTGCTTCATCCGAGCCTCATCCTGCCGCGCCGGAAGAGGCCGTCGGGCTTCACCATCACCACGGCCATCATCAGCGCGAAGACCGCCGCCTCCTGCCAGATGACGTCGAAAAAGCCGCCGATCCAGCTCTCGATCATGCCGAGAGCGAGCGCCGCGACGAAGGCGCCCATGAGGTTGCCGAGGCCGCCGATGATCACCAGCGCAAACGCCTTGAAGATCACCGCCTGGCCCATCGCCGGCTGGACCAGCTGGATCGGTGCCAACGCGGCGCCGGCAAGGCCGCAGAGCGCGGTTGCCAGCACCACCGCGTGGCGCGCCACGCGCTTCGGGCGGATGCCCACCATCAGCGCCGCTTCGCGGTTCTGGGCGATGGCGCGCATGGCGCGACCGAATTGCGTCAAGGTGAGCACGGCGTAAAGCAGGGCAAAGGCGGCGCAGGCGACGGCGCCGCCGATGATCCGCGTCCAGGTGATGCGAATGGCGCCGATGCTGACGCCGGCAAAGCCGAGCGAAGTATCAACGATGCGCGGTGTCGCGGTGAAGAGGTACTGCATTCCATAGAGCAGTATCATCGACAGGCCCAGCGTGATCAGGATGCTGCGCTCAAACTCGCCTTGCCCCAGCTTTGCCAGGAACAGCTCATAGAGCACCACCCCCGCCACCGCACTCACCGCGAGCGCCAGCGCCAGGGCCGGCCAATAGGCGAGCCCGCAGACGGGCAAGGCCAGCGCCATCGCGAAGGCGCCGATCGTGAGGAATTCACCATGGGCGAAATTGATGATCTCGAGGACGCCGAAAATTAAGGCAAGCCCGACCGCGGTGAGTGCATAAAGCAGGCCCAGCATGAGCCCGTTCATCGTCAGTTGCAGAAAATACGTCGCGCTGAGTTGCATCAGCAAGTATCCAGCAATCGTTGTGCCAAGCCACTTTTGTCTTTATCGCCGCAAGTCTTGCATTTAGCGTAGGCTCCCGTCGAGCCCCCCGCTGTCGAGGAGCACATGAGCGCAAGAACCTCTCTCGCCGCCCTGGTCATCGCCGCCACGCTGCCGTCGGTCGCCTTGGCCGATCCCATCGTCATCGGCTTCAGCGCGCCGGACACGGGTCCGGCAGCGACGGCGGCGCTGTGGCAGCGCTGGGGCGTCAGCCTCGCGCTGGACGAGATCAATCAGAGCGGCGGCCTTCTCGGCCAGAAGGTCGAGATCCTCGAGGAGGACAATGCCTGCAACCCCTCGCAAGCGGTCAACGTCGCCAACAAGCTGGTCGAAGCGAAGGTCGCGGCGATTATCGGCGCGCATTGCAGCTCGGCGACCCTGGCGACGATGCCGATCATCAACGACGCCAAGATCCCGATGGTCGAAGGCGTCGCCACCAGCCCCAAGATCACCGAACTCTCCGGCGTCGGCGGCAACAAATGGATGTTCCGCATCGGCCCGTCGGACCAGGACATGATGGTCGGGCTGGGGCGTTACCTGAAGGCGCACACCAACTTCCGCAAGGTCGCCGTGGTCGCCGAGGATTCCGATTTCGGCCGCGGCGGCGTCACCGCATTTGCCGAGGTCGCCAAAGCTGACGGGATCAGCGTCGTCTCCACCGACTACTACCCGCAAAACCAGCCGGATTTCACCAGCATCCTGACTCGCGTGCAGCAGCTCCACCCCGATGCGATCGCGCTGTTCCAGCTCGGCGGCGACCAGATCAACTTCCTGCGCAATGCCATGCAGATGGGCCTGACGCTTCCCTATACCGGCCGCGTCGAGCTCGGCGGCAAGAACACGCAGATCATCGAGGCGGGCGGCATGGAGGGGTCGGTGGGCGCCTGGGCCTACAGCACCCTCATCGATTCGCCGATCAACAAGAAGTTCGTCGCCGAGACCGAGGCCAGGTATCACAGCATTCCCTATCTTCAGACCTGGGCCGGGTATGACAGCCTCCGCCTCATCGCCCAGGCGATCAAGGAGGCCGGCAGCACCGAGCCCGCCAAGATCCGCGACGCGCTGCAGCACATCACCTTCGTCAATGCGATGGGCCGCACCGTCAAATTCGACGACCACAACCAGGCCGGGACGACGATCGTCATCAACACGGTGAAGGATCGCACGGTCAAGGTCGCCGAGGTGCTGCAGCTGCGCTGAGCCCCGCGCGCCACTCGCGGAGATCGGCGGGCTCGTCAAGGTCGAAGGCGAGGTCGCTCGCCTCTGCGAGGCGAAAGCCGAGCCCCTGTTCGGCGGCGGCGGCGCGGTGCGCGGCAAGGCTGCCCGGGCCGAAGCGGAAAGCAAAGCACGGGACGGCAGCGGCGGCGAGATAGAGCGCGTTGGTGCCGAGGCCCCGGCGATCGGTCGCCGCCACGACATCGCCGCCGGCCTCGACCAGCCGTCGCAAGGCGCGCGGCGACGCCAGCGGCAGATCGATCGGCAGCACCAGCAGCGCCGCATCGGGCGCGCCGGCGCAAATCGCGTCACGGGCAAAGCCGAGAGCGCCGTTGAGGCCGGCCTCGAGCGGCTCGGCAACGCTCGGAACGCGCCGTGCCGCCGCCGCGCGCGCCACGGCAGGATCGGCCGAGACGACGTGGCAGCGCTCCGCCGGCACCGTGTCGATAGCACAATCGAGTGTCCGCTCCAGCAGCGCGGCGCAGAGCGCGGCGCGCTCCCACGCCGAAAGCATGGGCGACAGGCGGGACTTGCCGCTCGCCAAGGCCTTGCAAGGGATGAGGATGTGGAGCGGCATGGCGCCCGCTATCGCCGCGCGGCGAGGTCGGCGGCGAAAGCGAGCACGGCTTCCGCCAGGCGGCGGCGGTCAGCGGCGGCGAGCATCAGGCTCGGCGCGGCGCGCGCGGCAAGGCCGAGCGGAGCAAAGCGCGGCAGCAGCGCGCGGTCGGACTCGTCGAGGACAAAGCCGTCGATGAAGCCCTGATAGTGCCGCGCCACGGCGAGCGCCGAGACCTCCCATCCCAGCTCCCGCATCATCTTTCCCGCGGGCCCCTTGACCGCGCCGCCGCCGATGATCGGCGACACCGCCACGATCGGCACGCCGCGCGCGACGAGATGCTGCTTCAAGCCGGGCACGGCGAGAATCGGCGCAATGCTGACGAAGGGGTTGGACGGGCAGAGCACGATGGCGGCAAGGCGAGGATCGGCCAACGCCGCCGCGAGCTCGGGCGTCGGCGCGGCGCGGTCGCTGCCGGCAAAGGCGAAGCCGGTCACCACGGGCGCGCAACGCTCTTTGACGAAATACTCCTGGAAGGGGAGCGTCCCGTCCGAGGTCTCGACGATCGTGCGCACCGGCGCATCGGTCATCGGCAGCACCGTTGCGGCAATGCCGAGACGGCGGCAGAGATCGCCGGTGATCGCCGTCAGCCGCTCGCCGCGGCGAAGCCGCTCGGTGCGCAGCACATGGACGGCGAGATCGCGGTCGCCGAGCTTGAACCAGGAGGGCCCGCCGAGCCGCGCCAGCTGATCGAGGAACGCCCAGCTCTCGCCGGCGACGCCCCAGCCGGTGCTCGGCTCGGCGATGCCGGCGAGCGTGTACATGACGGTGTCGAGATCGGGGCAGATGGTGAGTCCCAGATGCTCGAAATCATCGCCGGTGTTGACGACCACCGTCAGCGCCGCGCCGAGGCATTGCATCAGGCCGTCGGCGAGCTTGGCGCCTCCCACACCGCCGGCCAGCGCGAGGATCATCGCCGGCTCTCCTAGCGGAAGAGGTCGAGCGCGGCGGGGCGCAGCAGCTCGCCTGCCTTGCCCTGCCGCGGCGGGTAGGGAAAGCCGCGCACATGAATGACGGGACGCCCCTCCCCCGCCTGCCCCATGAGCAGCGATGCCGCGGCGGCCAGCTCGTCGGCGGCGCCGATCTCGGTGACACGCAGCGCGCGGCCGGTTCGGTCCGGCGTGCCGCGGAGATCGATGAGCGCCGGCAGGCCGGCAACGCCGATCGCGGTGCCGACCGTGCCCAGACGCCAGGCGCGGCCGAAGCTGTCGTTGATGACGATGCCGAGCTCGGCGCCGGTGAGGACGGCGAGGCGCCGGCGCAAAGCCTCGGCGCTGCGGTCCGGGTCGGCGGGCAGCAGCAGCACCGCCTCGTCGCCGGCCTCGCTCTCGACATTGGAAGCATCGATGCCGGCATTCGCCAGCACGAAGCCGAGGCGGTGGACGACGATGATCACGCCCGGCCGCGCGCGCAGCACCTCCGCGGATTCCTGCAGGATGAGCTCGACGAGACGCGGATCCTTGTCGACCACCGGCGCCAGCTCGCGCGCGCGCGGCGACGGGGTCACCGCGGCGAGCGAAACGCGCCGCCCTTCGGCCTTGGAGACGATTTTCTGCGCGACGACGAGGACGTCGCCGCTGCGCAGGCCGATACCCGAGCGCGACGCCGCCGCGGCGATCAGCGCCGCGAGATCGGCGCCGGCGGCGATCGTCGGCAGTCCCTCGAGCGCCGTCAGGGTCAAGGCCGCAGTCTCCGCCATGCCTCAGCGCGCTCCCGGTTCCGCAGGCAGGCCGGTGAAGCGGATGCCCGAGCTTTTGATGCCGTAGCGCCGGTTGAGGAAGATAAGGACCGAGGTCAGCGCCTCGGAAGCGGCGGAATTCGCCAGCGCGCCGCCATGAACTCCGCGCATGCCCGCCGCTTCCGCCAGCGCGACCACCGCCGCGCGCGCCTCCTTGTCGTCGCCGCAAACCAGCACGTCGCAATCGACCGCGGCGGCAAGGTCGTCGAGCAGATGGGCAGAGACGTTCTGAAAGGCGGAGACGACGGTGACCGCCGGGCCGAGAAGGCGCTGCGCCGCCACCGCCGCCGAGCCTTCCGGCGGCAATTGCACGCGCGCCACCTGTGGCGGCACCAGCGGCACGGTGACGTCGACCAGGATCTTGCCGGCGAGCGCCTCCTTCACCTGCTCCAAGGTGGCGCGATGCGCGGCGTAGGGCACGGTCAGGACGGCGATCTCGGCGCGCTCGGCGGCGCGGCGGTTGTCGTCGCCTTCGATCGCGCCGCTGCCGAGGCGGGCACGGAGCTCGGCCGCCTTCGCCGCAGCGCGCTCGGGATCGCGCGAGCCGATCACCACGGGATAGCCGGCATGGGCCCAGCGCAGCGCCAGGCCGCTGCCTTCCTGCCCGGTACCGCCGAGCACGGCAATGGTGCGGGTCATCGCTCCTTCCTCATGCTGCGGCGACCGCCGCCCGCGACAGGGCGCCGGGATCGCCGGGCGGCGTCTGCACCGTCTCGGCGAGCGGCG
>DASQSR010000513.1:0-5134 GCA_035642295.1 Allostellaceae bacterium
TGGGCGGGCCGACCGCGGCGGCCTCGCCCTGGGCGCCACGCCAGCCGGCGAGCGGGCCGATGCCGGGCTTGCGCTCATGCCGCACAATGTAGTCGGCATAGTCGCGATAGCGCGGGCTGCCGTCGCCGGCGACGAGGCCCGGCAGCTTGAGCCGCGCGCCGAGATCGAGCAGCACGTCCTGGAACGGCCGCACCTCGCGATCGGGCGCGACCACCGGCTGGCGGATGGCATCGGCCGGCCCTTCGGCGCTGCCGATCGGCCGGTCGAGCAGCGAGATGCAGTCCCAGCGCTCGAGATAGGTGGTGTCCGGCAGCACCAGGTCGGCGAACGCCACCATTTCCGAGAAATAGGCGTCGGCGTAGATGATGTGCGGGATCTTGTAGCCGCCCGCGGCATCGCGGTCGCTGAGCATCGCCGCGGTCTCGGCGCTGTTCATCGCCGAGTTCCAGCTCATGTTCGCCATGTAGAGGAAGAGCGTGTCGATCGGGTAGGGATCGCCCTTCCAGGCGTTGCGGACGACCTCGTGCAGCAGGCCGTGCACCGCGAGCGGCGCTTCCCAGGAAAACGCCTTGTCGATGCGCCGGGGCGTTCCGTCCCGCTCGACCAGCAGATCCTCGGGGCCGAGCGGAAAGCCCAGCGGTGGCCCCGTCATCGCCGCGCCGGGCGCGAGCTGATGCGCATGGCCGGCGGGCTTGGTTGCCGCCGTCAGCGGCCGGGGATAGGGTGATTTGTAGCGCCACGAGCCCGGCGTATCGATCGCGCCCAGCAGCATCTGCAGCACATGGATGGCGCGGCAGGTGTGAAAGCCGTTGGAATGGGCGGAGATGCCGCGCATCGCATGCATGGCGACGGGGCGCCCGACCATGCGTTCGTGTCGGCGGCCGGCCCAGTCGGTCCAGGGCTGCTCCAGCACGATTTCCTGCTCGAAGGCGGTCGCGGCGAGCTCACGCGCGACGCGGCGTATGGTCGCAGCCTCGATGCCGCAGCGCGCTGCCACGGCCTCGGGTGCGTATTGCGGATCGAGATAGCGCTCGGCGAGGCGCTGGAAGACCGGCACCGCGCGCCTGCCATCGGCGAGCGTCACGCTCCCCGCGAGCTGCGGCACGATGTCGGGGAGCCCGGCATCGACCGCGCGGTTGCTGCGGCGGTCCCAGGCGAGGACGCGTCCCTCGGGGTCGCGCGCGAAGAGCCCGTCCTCGGCGCTGCCCGGCTGGTCGAGTACGAGCCAAGGCGCGTCGGTGTAGCGGACGAGAAAGTCGAGATCGACGCGCTCCTCGCGCAGCAGCTCATGGACGAGGGCGAGGACGAAGAGCCCATCCGTGCCCGGGCGGATGCCGAGCCATTCATCGGCGATGGCGGAATAGCCGGTGCGCACCGGGTTGACCGAGACGATCTTGGCGCCGCGCTGCCGGAGGCGGTTGAGGCCGATCTTGATCGGGTTGGAATCATGGTCCTCGGCGACGCCGAAAAACAGGAAATAGCGCGTCAGCTCCCAGTCGGGCTCGCCGAATTCCCAGAACGAGCCGCCGATCGAATAGAGCCCTGCCGCCGCCATGTTGACCGAGCAGAAGCCGCCATGGGCGGCATAGTTCGGCGTGCCGAATTGCTGCGCCCACCACGAGGTCAGCGACTGCGACTGGTCCCGTCCGGTGAAGAAGGCGAGCTTCAGCGGATCGCTGGCGCGGATGTCGCCGAGCCAGCGCGCTGCCGTCGCCAGCGCCTCCTCCCATTCGATCTCGCGGAACTCGGCCTTGCCGCGCTCGCCGACGCGCAGCAGCGGCTTCGTGAGCCGTGCCGGCGAGTATTGCTGCATGATCCCCGCCGAGCCCTTGGCGCAGAGAACGCCGCGATTGACGGGGTGGCGGCGATTCCCCTCGATGTAGCGGATGCGCCCGTCTTTCAAGTGCACGTTGATGCCGCAGCGGCAGGCGCACATGTAGCAGGTGGTTTGCGCCGTCCGGTCCCCGGGCGCCTCGTGCGCGGCGCGTTCCGGTCGCGAGAGGCGTTTGCGGGGAGGTCGGGGGGGAAGCATGGCGCCCGGACCTTAGGGGATTGGACATGCGGGTCCAAGGGGAAAGCCCCCTTACCGCACGCAGGGCAGCCGCGACCGATCCTTTGCCGCCACTCGCGATTCGGTAACCAAACCGATACTGTTTGCGGTCCAGCCTGACGGCCTTCTAGCATGCGCCGGCCGCAGCGGCTGACGGTCCCGTCAGCGCGTCCGTTCCGTTTTGGACCAAGGAGATTGACCGATGACGCTCGTTCCGTGCACGCCGCCTTTGCTCCGGCGCCTTGCCGGCGCGAGCCTTGTCGCACTGCTGGCAGGCTGCGCCGTGGGCCCCGACTTCACCGCGCCCAAGGCGCCCGATGTCAACGGCTATACCGAAGACGGCATCCCCAAGACCGAGCAGCCCAACGCCCAGGAGGTGCAGCAGAGCTTCACGCTCGGCAAGAAGATCTCCGGCGATTGGTGGCAGCTCTTCCACTCGCAGCGCCTCAACGACGTGCTGCGGCAGGCGATCGCCGGCAACGAGACCATCATTTCCGCGCGCGCGACGCTGGCGCAGGCGCAGCAGGCAATCGCCCAGGCGGGCGGCGTGCTCTATCCGCAGATCGATTTCGGCGCCGGCTTCACCCGCCAGCAGGTGAGCGAGGGGCAGTTCGCGCTTCCCGGCAAGACCCCGCCCTTCAACCTCTACTCCATCGGCCCGACGGTGAGCTATTCGCTCGATCCCTTCGGCGGCAACCGCCGCCGCGTCGAGCAGGAAGGCGCGCTGGCGGAGTATGCCGGCTATCAGCTCGACGCCGCCTATCTCACGCTCACCGGCAATGCCGCGACGCAAGCCCTCAACATCGCTTCGGCGCGCGAGCAGATCAAGGCGGTCGAGCAGATCATCACCGATGACGAGCAGGATTTGCGCCTGGTGCAGACCGAGCTCAACGCCGGCGAGGCGACGCAGCTCGACGTCCAGACGCAGACCAGCCAGCTCGAGGCCGACCGCGCCCTGCTGCCGCCGATCCGCCAGCAGCTCAACGCCGCGAATCATGCGCTGTCGATCCTGCTCGGCCGGCTCCCGGCGCAATGGGTCCCGCCGGATTTCGATCTCGCCGAGTTCACCCTGCCGCCGGAGCTGCCGGTGACCCTGCCCTCCGACCTGGTGCGCCAGCGTCCCGACTTCCTCGCGTCGGAAGCCCAGCTTCACGCCGCCAGCGCCGCGATCGGCGTCGCCACCGCGCAGCTCTATCCCAACATCAACCTCTCGGCCTCCTTCAGTCAGGAGGCGCTGAGCACCAGCGTGCTGTTCCAGCCGGAGAGCAGCGTCTTCAGCGTCGGCGCGCAGCTCCTGGCGCCGGTGTTCCACGGCGGCGCGCTCATCGCGCAGAAGCGCGCCGCGGTCGACGCCTTCGATGCTTCGCTCGCCAACTACAAGCAGACGGTGCTGATCGGCTTCGGGCAGGTCGCCGACGCCATGACGGCGCTGGAGCATGACGCGGAGCTGCTCGAGGCGCAGCGCCGCGCCCTCGCATCCGCCGAGGAATCGCTCCGCCTCACCCGCACCACCTATCAGTACGGCAATGTCGGCGTGCTGCAGGTGCTCGAGGCGCAGCGCCTCGACGAGCAGGCGCGTCTCGGCTATGTCCGCGCCAAGGCGCAGCGCTATCTCGACACCGTGCAGTTCCTCACCGCCATGGGCGGCGGCTGGTGGAACTGGAAGGACCGCGCCGCGCCGATGGAGGCCTCAACCCAAGCGCCCGCTGCGGCGCCAGTGCCGGTCTCGACGGCAGCGCCGGCGCAGCACTAAGGCTGGTGCGGCGCGGTTCGCAGCAGCTCCGCCAGCTCCTTCTGGTAGAAGCGGGCATTGATGGTGGTGAGATGCCCGGTGGTCTCGGCGCTCGCCGGGACGAGATAGAGCCGTCCCCGCTTCACCTCTTTCATCGCCGCGGCCATCAGCCCGGTCTCCGGCGGGTTGCGCTCGTCATCGGCGCTGTTGATCGCCAGCACCGTCGCCTCGATCTTTGACAGCCCGGGCGCCGCGTCGTAATCGGCCGACGCGTCCCACTGCCAGATGAAATCGTTGGCGTCGGCGGTCATCGGCGCGGCGAGGCGCTGATCGACCAGCGCGTCGGCCTTGGCGCGCGTCGGCGCCAGCGCCTGATAGTGCAGCGTCCCGCCGGCTGTCGCGATGCCGAAGAAGACGCTGGCGATCTTGAGGAGCCGCGGCTCCTTGGTGTAGTTGCCGCCGTCATAGTCGGGATCGGCGCGGATGGTCTCGAGCATCATCCGTCGCAGCATCCAGTTGCGGCTCGCCATCGCCGTCGGCTGCGATGCCATCGGCACCAGCGCGTCCATGTAGCGCGGATATTTCTCGCCCCAGAGCCAGACATTCATGCCGCCCATCGAATAGCCGATGATGAGGCGCACATGGGGGATGCCGAGGCCCTCCTTGAGCAGGCGATACTGCGCATCGACCATGTCGCTGTAGTCGTAATGGGGGAACTTGGTCTTGAGGCCGTCGGACGGCTTCGCGCTCTTGCCGTGCCCCAGCGCGTCGGGAAGGATGATGTAGTACTTGGCCGCGTCGAAGGGCTGGCCCCTGCCGAAGAGCTCGCCGGCGAAGGCGGGGGTCAGCATGCTTTTGGCGGAGCCGCCGCTGCCGTGCAGCACCACGATCGGCATTCCCCTGGGGTCGCCGATCGTCGTGTAATGGAGCCGCATTTCCGGCAGGATCTCGCCGGTATGGAACCTGAAGTCGTGCGCGATCCAGTCGCCTTCTTTCGGCGCCGGATAATCCGCCGCCACCGCCGCCATCGACGGCAGCAGCAAGGCGAGCGCGCCCAAGGTTCTCGCGATCGTCATGGCGTTCCTCCCGAACCGCCGCGCATCGCGCGCGGCTTCGGGGGGACGCTAGCACAGAAGCGGGGAGATCGCGCGCGCCGGCGGCCGCCGCCTCACGCGGCTTCGGGCACCGGCACGTCGAAGCCGTTGAGCGTCACCGAGACGAGGCAGTAGAGCCCGACGAGATAGATCAGCTCGGCCGCGCCGTGCGGACCGAAGGCGCTGACGGCTTCGCGGTAGTTGAGCTCGGGCAGGGTGCCGTCATGCACCAGGACGGCGGCGACGTCGTAGGCGATC
>DASQSR010000514.1:0-7654 GCA_035642295.1 Allostellaceae bacterium
GCCGCGCGCGACGGGACGGGGCGCGGCGAGGCCGGCCGCGCGGCGCCGCGCCTGGCCCAGCGCCTTCACCTTCTCGAGCAGCTGGCGCTTGAACTCGTCGGCGCTGGTGAGCGCCGAGGCGCCGGGCTTGGTCAGGTAGTCGGCGGCGCCGGCGGCCAGCGCCTTCATGCTGATATCGGCGCCGCGGCGCGTCAGCGTCGAGGCGATGATGACCTTGAGGCCGGGCTTCACCGCCAGCAGCTTCGGCAGCGCGGTGAGGCCGTCCATCACCGGCATCTCGATGTCGAGGATGACGATCTCGATGTCGTGCCGCGACAGCGCCGAAAGCGCCATCGCGCCGTTGCTCGCCGAGGCCAGCACCTCGACCTCGGGATCGGCCTCGAGCGAGCGGGTCAGGAGGCCGCGGATGACGGCGCTGTCGTCCACCACCATCAGCCGGTAGGGCTGGGCGGCGCGTCCGCTCTGAGAACCACGGGTCCCGATTATCGGCGTCGCCTCGGCATTCCTCACAACAGCCCCACTTGCGCGAACTTGGCCTGGAGGATGTCGCTGTCGAACGGCTTCATGATGTACTCGTTCGCGCCGGCGCCGATCGCTTCCTGGATGTGCTGGATGTCGTTCTCGGTGGTGCAGAACACCACCACCGGCACGTCGCCGCCGGGGGCGCGGCGCAGCTGGCGCAGGAAGTCGATGCCGCTCATCACCGGCATGTTCCAGTCGAGCAGGACGACGTCGGGCATCTGCTTGAGGCAGGCGTCGAGCGCGAGCTTGCCGTCGGCCGCCTCCTCGATGACGAAGTGGAGATCCTCGAGGATGCGGCGCGCGACCTTGCGCACCACCCGAGAGTCATCGACGATGAGACAGGACTTCATGTCGGCTCACCCCGCACGGCGCGGCGCCGGCTCAGGCCGCCTCGGCGCGCGCGGTGAAGTCGAGCACACGGGCGACGTCGAGAACGATGAGCAGCGTCTTGTCGAGCCGGTAGATACCCGCCGAGACGTCGCGCCACACCGGGTTCAGCGTCGCCGGGTTGCGCTCCGCCGTCGCCGTGTCGAGGGCCAGCACCTCGCCCACCGCGTCGACGATGATGCTGTAGAGCTCGCCGCCATGATCGACGACGACGCTCATGCCCCTCTGACCCTCGGCCAGCGGCGGCAGGCGCAGCCGCGTCCGGAGGTCGATGGCGGTGACGATGCGGCCGCGCAGGTTGAGCGAGCCGGCGACCTCGGCGGGCGCCAGCGGGATGCGGGTGATGCGCTGCGGCCCGAGCACGTCCTGCACCTGCAGCACCGGAATGCCGAAGAGCTGTTCGGCGACGGTGATCGACACGAACTCGTGCTGGTCGCCGGCGCTGCCGGCCTTGCCGCGGGGGTCGGTGTCCTTGCTCATGCGGCACCTCTCTCGACATTGAGCGCTTCGGAAAGCGTATGCAGCAGCGCGTCACGGTCGAACTTGGCGACATAGTCGCTGAACCCGGCGGCGCGGCCGCGATCGAGGTCGCGCGGCGTCGCACGCGAGGACAGCGCGACCAGCGGCGTGTTCTGCCAGCGCGAATTGCTCTTCACCGTGCTGGCGAACTGGAAGCCGTCCATGCCGGGCATCTCGATGTCGCTGATGATGACGTCGAAATCCTGCCCCGCCTCGCACAGGCCGAGCGCGCGGTCGGCGGAGTCGACCGTCGTCACCTCGTAGCCGGCGACCGACAGCAGCGGCGTCAGCAGGTTGCGGAAGAACGGGCTGTCGTCGACGAGCAGCACGCGCCTGCCCTTCTCGTTCTCGAACTCGCCGTCGCTGCGCGTGCCGAACCAGTCGTTGTAGGCCTGCGTCAGGTAGAAGCCGGCATCGATGAGGTCGGTCGCCTTGCCGGCGACGATGGCGCTGCCGATGAGGCCGGGGCGGTCGACCGCCACCTCGATCTTGAGCTGGTCCTCGACGATGTCGACGATCTCGTCGACCACGAGGCCCATGGTGTGCTCCTTGTCGGCGAACACCAGGATCGGCTGCCGGCCGCCCTTGCCCATCTGGTAGTTGGGGTCGATGGTCACCAGCGGCATGAGCTTGCCGCGGTACTGCACCACCGGCTTCTCGTGCGAGTACTCGATCTGCACCAGGTCGATCTCCTCGAGCCGGGCGATGAGCGCCAGCGGCACCGCTTTGGGCGCGCCCGCGCCGGCGCGGAACAGCAGGAGGCTGGTGAGGTCCGTGCGAGCGCCCGCCTTGGCGGCGTCGGCGGCGGCGCGCTTGGCGCTCTCGCTGACGGTGATCTCGCCCGTGCCCGCGGCGATGCCGTTGGGATCGAGGATCATGATCACGCTGCCGTCGCCGAGGATGGTGTTGCCCGAGAACATGGTGATGTCGCGCAGGATCGGCGCCACCGGCTTCACCACGATTTCTTCGGTGTCGAACACGCGGTCGACGATGATGCCGAAGGTGTAGGTGCCGACTTGCGCCACCACGATGAAGGTCTCGCTCGGTTGCTCGGCGCGCTTGCCGAGCCGCAGCAGCTCCTGCAGCGAGACCAGCGGCAGCAGCCGGTCCCTGAGGCGCAGCACCGGCGCGTTGTTGAGCCACTCGACGGTGTTCTCGGAATTGGCCGCCGCGCGCACCAGCTCGATGACGCTGATCTGCGGGATGGCGAAGCGCTCGCCGGCGCACTCGACGATCAGCGCCGAGACGATGGCGAGGGTGAGCGGGATCTTGATGACGAAGGTCGAGCCCTTGCCGCGCTGGCTCTTCATCTCGACCGTGCCGCCGATCTTCTCGATGTTGGTGCGCACCACGTCCATGCCGACGCCGCGGCCGGAGACGCTGGTCACCTTGGCGGCGGTGGAGAAGCCGGCCTTGAAGATGAACTGCTGGATCTGCTGCTCGGACATTGCCGCGAGCTCGCTCTCGCTGGCGAGCCCGGTGGCGACCGCCTTCTGCTTGATCTTGTCGATGTCGAGCCCACGCCCGTCATCGGCGATCTCAATGATGATGTGGCCGCCCTCGTGATAGGCGTTGAGGGTGATCGTGCCGCCCTCGGGCTTGTCCGCCGCGACGCGTTCGGACGGCATCTCGATGCCGTGGTCGGCCGAGTTGCGCACCATGTGCGTCAGCGGGTCCTTGATCATCTCCAGGACCTGGCGGTCGAGCTCGGTCTCGGCGCCGTGCATCTCGAGGTCGATGCGCTTGCGCAGCTCGTGCGAGAGGTCGCGGACGATGCGCGGCAGCTTCGCCCAGGCATTGCCGATCGGCTGCATGCGCGTCTTCATGACGCCTTCCTGCAGCTCGGTCGTCACATGCGAGAGGCGCTGCAGCGGCGCGCCGAACTCGCTGTCCTTTTGGCTGCGCAGGATCTGCATCAGCTGGTTGCGGGTGAGCACCAGCTCGCTCACCATCGTCATCAGATTCTCGAGCAGGTCGACATTGACGCGGATGCTCTGCGCCGCCACCGCCGATTCCTTGGCCTCGGCGGTCTCGCCGCGCGGCTCCTTGGCGTCCTCTTTCGGCTCCTTCGCCGGCTTCGCCACCTTCTCCACCTTTGGTGCGGGCGGCGGCGCCGCTTCGGCCGGGGCCGCGGCGGGCGCCGGGGGCGGCTCGTCGACGATCGGCGTCGCCAGCACCGGCGCCGCCGGCTTCGCCTCGCGCTTCGGCTCCGGCGCCGCTTCGACCTTCTCCGCTTTCTCGACCTTCTCCGCCTTCGGCGCGGGCGGCGCGGGCGGCGCGGGCGGCGTCTTGACCGGCAGCTCCTCGCCGCCGGCCAGCGCATTGAGCTGCGCGATGAGCGCGCTGTCCTCGCCGGCGGGCTCGGCCTCGTTCGCCTCGAGCTGCGCCAGCAGCGACTTGATCTGGTCGAGCGAGGCCAAAATGAGGCTCACCGCCTCGGCCGTCACCTTCTGCTCGCCGTCGCGGAACTTGCCGAGCACGTTCTCCGAGGCATGCGCCACCGCCTCGAGCCGCGGCAGGCCGAGAAACCCGCAGGTGCCCTTGATGGTGTGGACGATGCGGAAGATGTTGCCGAGGAGAGCGGGGTCGTTGGGGTTTTGCTCGAGCTTCACCAGCTCCTGGTCGAGCACCGCCAGGCTCTCGTTGGTCTCGGTCAGAAATTCGCTGAGCAGATCGTCCATGTGCCGGTTCCTCGAACGCCGCCTTGCGCCAGATTCGGCCCGCCGCAGCGGCCGGGAAATCGGCCTAAAACATGTCCGATATTCTTTAAGAACCGGTTAGCATTAGCCCCAGTTAATCAACCGTTACGAGAGGCTGCGCCCGCGTTTTCTTTCGCCTAAAAGCCGCGGGTCTTGTGGGGTGTGGTGTGCGCGGTGCTGCAACCCCGCTGCAAATCGAACGTGCGTCCTTCGACAGCCAACCCGGTCGCTCGCTCTGCGAGCGACCCCCCCGAGGCCGACCGCAGAGCGGTCGGCCGGGTTGGCCAGGATGAGGAACTTCCTTTGTGGCATCCGGCAGATGCCATGCTCGTTGGGCCTCATCCTGAGCCTGTCGAAGGACGCAGGTTGGACCTGCAGCAAAATTTCCCTTCCGTGCGATTTCCTCACACGCTCTTTCGCGCGCAAGGCGAGTGTTAGGGGAAGGCTCCGCGCGTCCTGTGCATCCCCAAGCGCGAAAGCAAGAGTCCCTCTCGCCTACCGCTCGCCGCCCTACCCCTGCTCCGCGCTGCCGGCGGTGGCGCGGAAGACGGCGCGCTGCGGCTCGGCCTCGGCGATGGCGACGGTGGCGCCCAGGATCTGCGCGAGGCGCTGGGTGAAATAGGCATGGACGGTGCGCGAGGTGAGCTCGTCCACCGGCGCCGCCGGGTCGAGCGCGCCCCTGAGCTCCGGGCCGAGATTGACCGCCTCGCCTTCCGCCGTCACCTCGATGCCCGAGGCGCCGGCGCGCAGCGGCCGCACCAGGATCGTCCCGCCCCGCGGCAGCGCATCGGCCGCCAGCACCAGCATGTTGCAGGCGAGGCGCTGCCAGTGCGCCGGCAGGGTCGTCGCCTCGGCCGACCAGTCGCAGCGCACCTTGCCGCCTTCCAGCAGCCCCAGCGCCAGGTCGCGGCCGCTTGCCGCCCCGCCGCTGGCGCTCGTGCCATAAGCGAAGCGATAGAACTGCAGCCGCTGTCCCGCCTTGCGCGCGCTCTGGCCGATGAGCTGGATGGCGTCGCGGACGAAATCGGCATCGTCCTCGTCGAGCAGCTCGACGCCGTTGTTGATGGCGCCGACCGGGCTCACCAGCTCGTGGCAAAGCCGCGCATTGATCAGCTCGAGGACACGAAACTCGACCGCGCTCATCACCTCCCCCGCCCCTCTTCTCCTAGTCAACGTCAGAGCCAACGTCCCGGCCGTCCCCCTTTGTCAACGCTACCATGGGGGCGTCCTGATCCGTGTCAACATAGGCGCGCGGCGCATCATCGCGCCGCCGCCGGCAGCGCGGCGAGCCGCTCCGCCTCGGCGAGATCCTCGGGCCGGTTGGCATTGAAGAAGGGATCGACCGGCGCCGTGGAAAATTCCACCGTCGCGAGGCGATAGCGCCCCGTCCACTGGTCGACCTTGCGCAGGCGCTCCTCGACCAGCGCGCGGCGCAGCGCCTCGCGCACCGCCACCGGCCAGAGGCCGAACACCGGATGCGCCTGACCGCCCGACGCCGCCGCGGCAAGGTCCGCCCCCGCCGCCACCGCCGCCGCAAGCCGCGCGACCAGGTCGAGCGGCAGGAACGGCGCGTCGCCGGCAAAGCTCGCCACATGGCTCGCCGCCGGTAGCGCCGCCGCCGCCCAGTCGAGCCCGGCCAGCACCCCGGCCAGCGGCCCGGCGAAATCTTCGATACTGTCCGCCACCACCGGCAGGCCGAATTCGGCAAAGCGCGCCGGATCGCCATTGGCGTTGAGCGCCAGCGCCGCGACCTGCGGCCGGGTGCGCGCGATGATGTGGGCGAGGATCGGCCTGCCGGCGAGCCGCCGCAGGCATTTGTCGCCGCCGCCCATGCGCCGCGACAGGCCCCCCGCCAGCACGACACCGGCGATGATCACGCCGCGTCCTCGGCGAGGCTGCCCTTGCGCTTGAGGCGCGGGCTCTCCTCCTCCATCGCCGCCGGGTCGCCGTCGAAGACGATGCGCGCCTCGCCCGAGAGCGCGACGAAGCGCTTGCCCTTGGCGCGGCCGATGAGGGTGAGCCCCGCCTTGCGCGCGAGCTCGACGCCCCAGGCGGTGAAGCCCGAGCGCGAGATCAGGATCGGGATCCGCATCTGCACCGTCTTGATCACCATCTCCGAGGTGAGCCGGCCGGTGGTGTAGAAGATCTTCTTTTCCGGCGTGATGCCATGCCGGTGCATGTAGCCGGCGATCTTGTCGATGGCGTTGTGGCGGCCGACATCCTCCATGTAGATCAGCGGCCGGTCCTCCTCGCAGAGGACGCAGCCATGGATGGCGCCGGCGGCGAGGTAGAGGCTGGGCGCGGTGTTGATCTTCCTGGTGAGGGCATAGAGCCAGGAGGTCTTGAGGACGGCGTCGGCCGGGAGCCGCACCTCGTCGAACTTCTCCATGAGATCGCCGAACACCGTCCCCTGGGCGCAGCCCGAGGTCAGCGTCTTCTTGCGCAGCTTCTTCTCGAAATCCGTCCGCCGCCGCGTGCGCACCACCACCGTCTCGAGGTCGTCGTCATAGTCGACCGCGGTGATCTCGTCGTCGGCGCGCAGCATGTTCTGATTGAGCAGATAGCCGATGGCGAGATAGTCGGGGTGGTCGCCGATCGTCATCATGGTGACGATCTCCTGCCCGTTGAGGAACAGCGTCAGCGGCCGCTCGACGACCACCGCCGTCTCGATCGGCTTCCCCTCATGGTCGATGCCCGGGACGCGACGGGTGAGCCGGGGATCCTCGGGATCGGGACGAAGCGTGAATTCGCGCATGACGGGATGATGGGGTGGACGCCCCGCCCGCGCAAGCCGAGCCCGGGCCGCCACGCCTCACCTGAGGCGCTATCGCCGCAGCTCCGCGACGAGCAGCCATCCCCAGCGGCGTTTGGCCCATTCGTCGAGCCAGCGCGGGATGAGCGGCAGCATGCGGCCCGACATGTGCGTGACACTGATCCGCTCGACCTTGAGCGGCGCCAGCGCTGCTGCCAGCTCGCGCGGCGTGAAGTGGCGCTGGAAATAGCCGTCGGTGAAGAAGTGCTGCACCCCGGCGAAGCCGTCGCCATGCAGGATGCGGCCCTTGAGAAAGAGCCAGATCGCGCCCTTGATCCAATAGCGCAGGCTGGCGCGGTTGTAGACCATGACGAGCGCCGTACCGCCGGGCTTCAGGACGCGAGCGACCTCGGCAAAAGCGCGCTCCGGCGCGGCGGAATGGTGCAGCACGCCCCAGGAAAAGGCGTGGTCGAAGCTGGCGTCGGAGAGGGTCATCCGCTCGGCGTCCATCTTGAGCACCGTGACACGAAGTCCGTCGGTGTGCTCTTGGGCGAGCCTCACGGCGTGGTGAGTGATGTCGATCGCGGTGACCGTAGCCCCTCCCTCAGCGAACAGAACCGAAGCCGGGCCTGCGCCGCAACCGACATCGAGGACCGCCTTTCCGGCGAAGGCCTGGAAGCGCTCCGGGCGTAGCCAGGGATTGCCACGAAGAAAATCGGCGACGACGGCCTCGCGCGTGGTGGAGCGGTCACCTGCCGACCATTCCCGATAGGTC
>DASQSR010000515.1:0-5089 GCA_035642295.1 Allostellaceae bacterium
GGCGCCATGGAGATGAAAGCCGCGGTCTTCCGCCGGGTGCATGAGCCGCTCACCATCGAGGCGGTCGAGATCGACCGCCCGCGCGGCCGCGAGGTGCTGGTGCGCACGGTCGCCACCGGCGTCTGCCACAGCGACCTTCACGTCGTCGACGGGCTCGGCCGCTTCCCGCTCGACCGTCCCTTCGTCCTCGGCCATGAAGGCGCGGGGGTCGTCGAGGAGGTCGGCCCGGACGTCACCAGCCTGCGGCGCGGCGACCACGTCGTCGCCTGCCTCTCGGGCTTCTGCGGCAACTGCGCGCAATGCCTCAGCGGCCATCCCAATCTCTGCACCGGCGCCATCGTGACGCGCGCCGAGACTGCGCCACCGCGCCTCTCGCAGCGCGGCGAGCCGTTCCGCCAGTTCCTCGGCATCGCCAGCTATGCCGAGCGCATGCTGCTGCACGAGAACTCGCTGGTGCGCATCGATCCGGAGCTGCCGCTCGACCGCGCGGCGCTGGTCGGCTGCGGCGTGCTGACCGGCGTCGGCGCGGCGCTGCGCAGCGCCGGGCTCGAGCCGGGGCAGACGGTGGCGGTGTTCGGCTGCGGCGGCGTCGGGCTGTCGATCATCCAGGGGGCGCGCATCGGCGGCGCGCGGCAGATCATCGGCGTCGATGTCTTCGCCGCGAAGCTGGAGATGGCAAAGCGCGTCGGCGCCACTGATGTCGTCGACAGCAGCCAGGACGATCCGGTGAAGGCGGTGCGGGCGCTCACCCGCGGCGCCGGCGTCGATCACGCCTTCGAGGCGGTGGGCGTGGCGAAGCTGGTGCGCCAGGCGATCGAGAGCCTCGCCATCCGCGGCACCGCCACCATCGTCGGCGTGCTCCCGCCCGAGGCGATGATCGAGTTCCCGTGGATGGCGATCCGGCCGGAATGCAAGGTGCAGACCTCGCGCATGGGCTCCAACCGCTTCCGCACCGACATTCCGCTCTATCTCGACTTCTACCGCCAGGGACGCCTCAAGCTCGACGAGATGGTGACGCGGCGCGGGCGGCTCGAGGACATCAACGAGGCCTTCCGGGCGATGAAGGCGGGCGAAGTGGCGCGCAGCGTGCTGCTCTTCGACTGAGCGCGGCGCGCCTCACAGCTTGAGGCCGAACACCTCGTCGAGGCCGCGGCGACCGGCGTGGCTGATGAGCAGCGCGCGGCTGTCGCGCTGGCGCTGGACCCAGCGCAGGTCGAAGCAGCGCTGGGCGAGCGCGGCGCCGACCGCGCCGCCGATATGCGGCCGCCGCTCGGTCCAGTCGAGGCAGGGCCGGCAATAGGCGCGGCGGCGCTGGCGCGCGGCGGCGAGATCGACGCCGAACTGGCCGAGGAAGGCGATGCCGGCCTCGGTCACCTCGCCGGCCTCCTCGCCGAGCACGAGATGGCCGCGCTCGGCGAGCCCATCGGCGATGCCGACGCCGAGCCGGCCGGCGAAATGGTCGTAGCAGGTGCGGGCGCGGCGCAGCTCGTCATCGGCGCGGCTCGCCGGCCGATAGCGCGCCGGCGCCGCCACCGCCACCTCCATGATGCCCTCGATCATGCGGCCGACCTGGGGCGTCGCCAGGCGGTAGTAGCGATGGCGCCCCTGCTTCTGGAGCGAGAGCAGCCGGCTCTGCGTCAGCTTCGCCAGATGGCCGCTTGTCGTCTGCGGCGAGACGCCGGCGAAATAGGCGAGCTCGCTGGCGGTGAGCGCGCGGCCGTCGAGCAGCGCCGTCAGGATATTGGCGCGCGCGGGATCGCCGACCAGCGCGGCGATCTCGGCAAGGCGAGGGTCCTCTTTCATCCCGCCGACTCTAACGCCGGACGCCGCCTCCGGCATCCGGCGATATTACGGCCGGGGCCGAAGCGTCGCTACCAGGTGCGGACGCGGCCGGTATCGACGTGGACGAAGTCGGAGCTGGGGTAATAGCCGACCCCGCCGCGGCGGAGCGACAGCGCCGCCGTCCGGACATAGCGCAAATGCCGCCCGGGGACGCGGATGTCGATGGCCATGCCCTGCATGTGGAGGCTGTTCTGCGCCACGCCGTCGGTGAGGCTGGCCAGCATCGCGTTGGTCTCCGGCGAGCGGTAGCCGGAGATGACCTCGAAAGGCTGCCGGCTGTCGAGGCGGACATGGAGGTCGGCGAGCAGGTCGAGGAGCCGCGGGTCCATCGAGTGGATCTGCTCGGTACGGAAATCGCGGAGCAGCCAGTCGATATGCCGCATCGCCTCCGGCAGGTACTCCCCGTCCGCCCAATAGACGGTCTTGAGCTTCTCGCCGGTATGAAGGTTGTCGAAGGCGAGCAGGCGCGGGCGAGGCGCGAAGGGTGCCGCCAAGGCGGGAGCGGCCATGCCGCTCAACGCCGCCGCTCCGGCGATCCCCAGGAATCGCCGCCGATTCAATCCACCGCTACCAGACATCCCCACCCCCGCAACGCGTACAATGGCACTCCGTCGCCAACCACCGATGGCTCCCCCACCGCATGGTTAACGCGACGCAACCTAGGATGTCTCTTAAAATCGTTACTGAACCGTTGCGTGCGGCCTACTTCGCAGCGGTTTTGTTGCGGGAGAGGGCGGGAGAGAGGCTGGCCGCCGCCGGCTGCTCGGCCGGGTTGAGGCGGTCCTCGGCGTTGCGCGCGGCCAGCGCCGCGGCGAGTCGGAGGTCGCGGCCATAGATGTCGTCGCGGAACTCGACCGTGCCCTCGGGATCGACGAAGGCGGTCCAATAGAGGAGGTAGACGGGAATGCCGTGCGCCAGCGGCACCCGGCGCGTGTCGCCGTCGGCGATGGCGCCGTCGATGTCCTGCAGGCTCCAGGTGGTCTTGCCGCGGCCGAGAACGTTGAGCGCGAGCTGGCGCGGGTCCTCGAGCCGGACGCAGCCATGGCTCAACGTGCGGATGACCCGGCTGAATAGGGGGTGGCCCGGGGTGTCGTGGAGATAGACGTCGTAGATGTTGGGCAGCTCGAACTTGATGCGGCCGAGGGCATTGTCGGGCCCGGGCAGCTGCTCCATCGGCGAGCGGCCGGGGGCGCCGACATAGACGTAATGGTTGCGCTCGAGATAGTGCGGATCGTGCTTGAGGCGCGGCAATATTTCCTTGCGCACGATCGAGTCGGGAATGCGCCAGGGCGGGTTGAACAGCACCGCGCCCATCCAGGCGCGCACCACCGGCGTCGGATGGTCGTCGGCGCCGACAATGGCGCGCATGCTGAGCCCGGGCTCGCCACGCTCGATGACGGTGAGCCAGGCCGCCGGGGCGTTGACCTCGATGCGGTTGACCGGCCACAGCCGCGGCAGCTCGCGCCAGCGCTCGAGATTGTCGCGGATCTGCTCGATCCGCGCCGAGACCGGCACGTTGAGCGCCAGATAGGTGCCGTGGCCGACGGTGCCGTCGACGGCGATACCGTGTTGCGCCTGGAAGCGCCGCACCGCGGCGTCGACATCGCCGTCGAACTCGGGCCCCTGCGAATCGGCGGGAAGGAAGCCCTCGGCGATGAGGCGCTGGCGCAGCTTCTCGACCGCCGGACCGCTATCCCCAAGCTGCAGCTTGGTCTCGGGCAGGCGGCGCCAGCCCCCGGCCGCGGCGATGGCGCGATAGCGCGCCAAGGCCGTTTCGAGCCGCCGGTAGGCGGGATGGGAGGGTGCAAGCGAGGCGAGCAGCCTTTCCGCCTCGCCCTGCGCCGCGGCGTCGAAGGCGGCGGCGGCGTCGAAGCGCGGCTGCTGGATCGACCAGTCGCTCTCGATCGCCGCCGAGCTGACTTGGCCCTGGGCAAGCACCGCGGCGTAGCGCAGGAAAGCGTCGGTGAGCAGCAGCTCGCGCTCCGCCGGCGACGCCCGCCGTGGTACGGCAAAATCTGCGGGATCAATGCCTTGCGCCGAAGCCTCCGCCAGTGCCGCGTCGAGCGCCGCGATGCGGCCGGGCGCGCCGGTCCAGATCGGCGCGTCGTCGTGCGCATCGTAGAGCTGCGTCAGCAATGCGCGATCGAGGGTGCGGCCGCCAACCGTCAGCGCGCCGTCGCCGTGGAGCAGGGTCTTCAGCGCAGCATCGCTCGCCGTCTCGGCCCTGGCGGAGCCGACGAGGGGGGACGCGCCGGCGGCGAAGACCAAAGCGGCCAGCAGCGGCAGGGCGAGAGCGCGGAGCATTACCGTTGCGGAGTATACAACCTTTGCCCCAAATATACTCCCTCGCCAATTAACGATTGGTTCACGTCCTTCAACGCCGCAGGGGACGCCGCCGCGCGTCGCGTCAGCCCCAGACCTCGCGGGCGGTCTCGACGACGAGGCGGAGCTTCGCCTTCTGTTCCTCGATGGTCAGCGCGTTGCCTTCGACGGTCGAGGAGAAGCCGCATTGCGGGCTGAGGCAGAGCTGGTCCAGCGGCACGAATTTCGCCGCCTGGTCGATGCGGCGCTTCAGCGCGTCCTTGCTCTCGAGCGCGCCCTTCTTGGTCGTAACGAGGCCCAGAACCACCATTTTTTCTTTGGGCACGAAGCGCAGCGGCTCGAAACCGCCGGAGCGCGCATCGTCGTATTCCAGGAAGAAGCCGTCGACCTGAAGCTGGCCGAACAGCGCCTCGGCGACATGGTCGTAGCCGCCGGTCGCCACCCACGAGGAGCGGAAATTGCCGCGGCACATATGGGTGCACACGGTCATTCCCGAGGGCTTCTTGGCGAGGGCGGCGTTGATGAGGCGGATATAGACGAGATGCTGGCTCTCGCCGCTGCCGCCGAGCCGGGTGATGTAGTCGCGCTGCGTCGGGTCGTTGAGATAGGCGAGGCTGGTATCGTCGAGCTGGAGATAGGTGCAGCCGAGCTTGCCCAGCGCCTCGATCTCGTCGGCATAGACGCTGCCGAGATCGTTCCAGAACCGGTCGAGATCGGGATAGGCCTGCTCGTCGATGGCGGCGCGGCCGCCGCGATAATGCATCATGCTCGGCGACGGGAGGGTGAGCTTCGGCGTCGCTTTGGCCACCGATTTGAGGTAGGCGAAGTCCTCGGCGAAGATCGGCTTCGCGAGGTGCAGCTTGCCGGTGACCTTGAGCGCCGCCGGGCTGAACTCGATGTCGCCCTTCTCGTTGTGGAACTTGAC
>DASQSR010000516.1:0-2426 GCA_035642295.1 Allostellaceae bacterium
GCTGAAACCGATCCACCACGGCACCAGCGACAGCGGCAGCAGCAGCAGCGTGTAGATCACGATCTGCCGGCGGGTTTCCTTCGCTCCGGCGACCACCGGCAGCATCGGCACGCCGGCGCGCGCATAATCGCCGGAGCGGTAGAGCGCGAGCGCCCAGAAATGCGGCGGCGTCCAGAAGAAGATGATGGCGAAGAGCAGCAGTGCCGGGACTCCGACATCGCCGGTCACCGCCGCCCAGCCGACGATCGGCGGGAACGCGCCGGCGGCGCCGCCGATGACGATGTTCTGCGGCGTGCGGCGCTTCAGCCAGATGGTGTAGACGAAGACGTAGAAGGCGATGGTGAGCGCGAGCAGCGCCGCCGCCGCCCAGTTGACGGCGAGCCCCATGACCAGCACCGAGCCGCCGGCGAGCACGCAGCCGAAGCCCAGCGCCTCCCCCGGCGCCATGCGCCCGGCAGGCAGCGGGCGACCCTGCGTGCGCCGCATCACCGCATCGATGTCGCGGTCGTACCACATGTTGATCGCCCCGGCCGCGCCGGCACCGACGGCGATGCACAACACGGCGATCGCCGCCAGCACCGGGTGGATGTGGCCGGGCGCGAGATAGAGCCCGACAAAGCCGGTGAAGACGACGAGCGACATGACCCGCGGCTTCAGCAGCGCGACATAGTCGCCGACGGCGGGACCAGCGATTGCCGGCGCCGCCGTGCGCGCGGTGGAGAGATTGGTCATGGTCCGGCGCCGAGGGCAGGCGGGCGCGGCGACGCGCCGGCGGCGCCTCTGCCTCCTTCGCCGCGTCGCGCTGTCCCTGGTGGCGTCATCGTCATGCCGTCAGCTCTCAATGCCCGGCGCTCGGCGCGATGTGCGGGAGCTCCTCGTAGGTGTGGAACGGCGGCGGCGAGGGCAGCGTCCATTCGAGCGTCGTCGCGCCCTTCCCCCAGGGATTGGCCGCCGCCTTCTTGCCGGCGAGCAGCGTGTGGAGGACGACGAAGACGAACCACAAGGTCGAGGCGTAGGAGATGTAGGCGCCGATCGAGGCCACCATGTTCCAGCCGGCAAAGGCGTCGGGATAGTCGCTGATGCGCCGCGGCATGCCGGCCAGGCCGAGGAAATGCATCGGGAAGAAGGTCAGGTTGACGCCGATGAAGGTGGTCCAGAAATGGATCTGGCCGAAGGTCTCGTTGTACTGGCGGCCGCTCATCTTGCCGAACCAGTAGTAGAAGCCGGCGAAGAGCGAGAACACGGCACCGAGCGACAGCACGTAGTGGAAATGGGCGACGACGTAATAGGTGTTGTGCAGCGCGACGTCGACGCCGGCATTGGCCAGCACCACGCCGGTGACGCCGCCGACGGTGAAGAGGAAGATGAATCCCACGGCGAACAGCATCGGCGTCTTGAACTCGATCGAGCCCTCCCACATGGTCGCGATCCAGGAGAAGATCTTGATGCCTGTGGGCACGGCGATGACCATCGTCGCCGCGGTGAAATAGGCGCGGGTGTCGACGCTGATGCCGGTGGTGAACATGTGGTGCGCCCAGACGACGAAGCCGATGACGCCGATCGACACCATCGCATAGGCCATGCCGAGATAGCCGAAGACCGGCTTCTTGGAGAAGGTCGACACGATCTGGCTGATCATGCCGAACCCCGGCAGGATCATGATGTAGACCTCGGGATGGCCGAAGAACCAGAAGAGGTGCAGGAACAGCAGCGGGTCGCCGCCGCCGGCGGGATTGAAGAAGCTGGTGCCGAAATTGCGGTCGGTGAGCAGCATGGTGATGGCGCCGCCCAGCACCGGCAGCGACAGCAGCAGCAGGAACGCCGTCACCAGGATCGACCAGACGAAGAGCGGCATCTTGTGCAGCGTCATGCCCGGCGCGCGCATGTTGAAGATGGTGGTGATGAAGTTGATCGCGCCGAGGATCGAGGAGGCGCCGGCGAGATGCAGCGCGAAGATCACCATGTCGACCGCAGGACCGGGATGGCCCTCGACGCTCGACAGCGGCACGTAGAGCGTCCAGCCGACGCCGGCGCCATAGCCCCCCGGCGGGCCGGGCACGAAGGCGGAGCCGAGCAGCAGGCAGAAGGACGGCACCAACAGCCAGAAGCTGATGTTGTTGAGGCGCGGGAAGGCCATGTCGGGCGCGCCGATCATGATCGGCACGAACCAGTTGCCGAAGCCGCCGATCATCGCCGGCATGACCATGAAGAACACCATGATCAGGCCGTGCGCCGTGATCATGACGTTGTAGAGCTGATGATCGCCATGCAGCAGGTGGTCGCCGGGCGTCATCAGCTCGATGCGCATCAGCACCGAGACGAGCCCGCCGATGAGGCCGGCGGTGACGGCGAAGATCAGATAGAGGGTGCCGATGTCCTTGTGGTTCGTCGAGAACAGCCAGCGCGTGAAGAAGCCGGGCCGGTGG
>DASQSR010000517.1:0-9242 GCA_035642295.1 Allostellaceae bacterium
GATCGGTCTATGAGTGGCACCCCGGCGCCGGATACAAGCTCGTCCCGGGCAGCGAGATGTCGGGCGACAACGGCATCGAGGTGTCCCGCGACGGCAAGTGGATCTATGTCGCAGCCTGGGGCAATAAGGAAGTGGTGCGCCTCTCCCGCGAGGGTCAGCCGCCGAAGCGGACGGCCCTGCCCGCCGGTTTCCTGGTCGACAATCTCCGCTGGGCACCCAACGGGATGCTCATGGTCGCCGGCCAGGATGTGGGCGCGGACAAGGTCTTCGCCTGCTTCCAGAGCGACAGCGTGCGGTGCACGCAGCCCTGGCGCGTCCTGCGCTGGGATACGGCCGCGATGAAGCTGCATCCCGTCCTGGCCGAAAGCGGCAATCCCGAGTTCGGCGATGCGACCGTGGCCCTGGACGTGGGTAACACCATGTTCATCGGGACCTTCCGCGGCGATCGGATCGCCTATCTCCCGATCAGGACCGAGGCGCCATCCGCCGCGGTGACGGGCAGCTCGACGCCGCCGGCGAAGTAGCAGCTGACAGGCGGCACGAGCGGTCGAGCGGGCACCCAGGTGCCCACGCGTCCGCGCTCGATTGGCGAGGACCGGCGCGCCGAACGCAACTTGACCGTCAACCCACCAGTTCCCGCTGCTTGACCGCGGCAAGCGTGCGGCGGACATCGGCGGCGGCGACGCGGTCGCTGCCCATCAACAGCCGGATGATCGGGTCGGCGAGCATGTCGTCGAGCGCAGGCTCCTGGTTGCACCCCTTGAGCAGAACCGCTTCGGCGAATGTGGATTGCGTGTACATGGTCCCCTCCGTCTCTCTCGCTCTCTCTCTGTCGGGGCTTATGTAGGCGCGCTCGGGGCAACCACCGTGTGATGCGGCTCACAGCCGGAGCGGGCGCCGCGCGGCGGCTCAGGGCCCGGCTCGGGCGGCGCAGGCCAGGGCCGAGAGCGCCGCCGCCACCCGGGCGATCACGGCGTCCCAGTCGCCAGGCGCGGCCTGGCGGAAAAGGCGGGCGGAGGGGTACCAGGGGCTGTCCTCGCGCTGGAGCAGCCAGCGCCAATCGGGGACATAGGGCAGCAGGATCCAAACCCTTTTCCCCATCGCCCCGGCGAGATGGGCAACGGACGTATCGACGGTGACGACGAGGTCGAGCGCGGCCACCGCCGCCGCGGTATCGGCGAAGTCGCCGAGATGCTCGCCCAGCGGCGTGATCGCCGGGCGCCGCGCCAGCGCCGCCGCATCGGCCGGGCGGAGCTCGCGCTGCAGGCTGACATAGGCGATGCCGGGGAGCGCGAGGAGCGGGTCGAGCCGCTCCAGCGCGAGCGAGCGGTTGCGGTCGTTGGGGTGGGCAGCGCGGCCGGACCAGACGAGCCCGATGCGGAGCGGCGCGGGCGGTGGCAGCAGCGGCGCGATCGCAGCGATCCGCTCCGGCGCGGCGTGCAGATAGGGAATGGGCGCGGGGATGGTCTCGAGCCCAGTGCCACATGCCCGCGGCAGGCTGAGCAGCGGGCAATGGAAATCGAAGGCGGGCAGCGCATCACCGCGCGCGCCGAGCCACGCCAGGCCGGCGAGGCTGTGCAGCAGCGGCACCAGCGGCGGCGGCGCGCCGAGCAGGATGGTGGCGCCTGCCGCGGCAAGGTGCGGCGCGTAGCGGCAGAACTGGAGCGTGTCGCCGAGGCCCTGCTCGGCATGGAGCAGGATCGTGCGGCCGGCGAGCGCTTCGCGCCCGAGCCAGAGCGGCCGCGAGAACTGGCGCCGCTCCGGGGCGAAATCGGGCGTCTGCCAGCGCCACTCGTATTTCTCCCAGCCGCGGGCGAAATCCCCCAGCAGCAGGCGCGAGAGCGCCTCGTTCCAATGTGCCGAGGCGAGACCGGGATCGATCGCCTGCGCACGGGCATAGCTCGCCAGCGCTTCGTCGAAGCGCCCCATCCCATGCAGCAGCAATCCGCGATTGCTGAGCACGCGGGCATCAAGGGGGGTGCGCGCCAGCGCCGCGTCATAGCTCGCCAGCGCCGCCTCGGAGCGCCCCAGCGCACGCAGCGCGTTGGCGCGGTTGTTGTGGGCGTCGGCGAGATCGGGACGGAGCGCGAGCGCCGCATCATAGCTCGCCAGCGCCGACTCGAACCGCCGCAGGCTGTAAAGCGCGTTGCCGCGCTCGTTCAGCGCCTCGGCATAATCGGGGCGCAGCCGCAGGGCGGCGTCGAAACCCGCCAGCGCCTCCTCGAAGCGGCCGAGATCCCGAAGCGCGGCGGCGCGGCCGTACTGCGCGGCAGGGTCCTCGGGCATCAGCGCCAGCAGCGCTTCGTACTGCGCCAGCGCCGCGGCGAAGTCGCCCGCTTCGGCCAAGGCCGCCGCGAGATTGGCGATGATCCCGGCGTCGTCCGGCCGCAGCGCCGCCGCGCGCCGCCAGCACACCACCGCCTCCGCGTGGCGGCCCAAGGCATAAAAAGTGGCGGCGCGGTTGCCGAGCGCCTCGGCGTAGTCGGGACGGAGCGCCAAGGCCCTGTCATAGCCCGCCAAGGCCTCGTCGAGGCGATTGAGCGCCTTCAGCGCGTTGGCGCGGCGGTAATGCGTCTCCGCGCGGCTCGGCTGCAGCGCCAGGGCCGCCTCGTGGCTCGCCAGCGCCTCGGCGAAGCGCTGCAAGGCGGCCAAGGTCGTGCCGCGATTGTCGAGCGCGTCGGCGTAGTCCCCGCGAAGCGCCAGCGCCGCCTCGTAGCTCGCCAGCGCCGCCTCGAAGCGGCCTAGATGGTGCAGCACGACGCCGCGATTGCTCAGCGCCTCGGGAAAGTCGGGGCGCAGCGCAAGCGCCGCCTCGTAGCGGGCGAGCGCCGCTTCGGAGCGCTGCAGCAGATGGAGCATGTTGCCGCAATGGGCGCGGTACTCGGCGCGACCCGGCATAAGCGCCGCGGCCGCTTCGAAGCTCGCCAGCGCGTCGGCCGAACGCCCCAGCGCCTGAAGGATCATGCCGCGATTGCTCATGATTTCGGCCGAGCGCTGCCCGGCGGCGATGGCGCGGTCGACGAGCTGAAGCCCGGCTTCGCTGTCGCCGCGCTGATGCGCGATGAGGCCGAGAAGATGGAGCGCGTCGCCATGCCCCTGGTTCTCGGCGAGCAGCGCGCGATAGAGCCGCTCGGCCGCGGCGAGATCGCCGGCGCGGTGCAAGGCGATGGCGCGGTCGAGCGCGGCGGCAGAAGCGGGCCGCGCCCCCTCCCCTGGCCGCGCCTCGCCGCCTTCGGGCGCGGCGAGCCGCGCGAGCTCGGCGGCGACGCGGGCGACCACGCCCTCCCAATCGCCCGGCGCGGACTGGCGGAACTGCCGCAGGCTCGGGTACCAGGGGCTGTCGTCGCGGCCCTCCAGCCAACGCCAGCAGGCATCGAAGCGGTTGAGCAGCCAGACCGGCTTGCCGAGCGCGCCGGCGAGATGGACCACCGCCGTGTCGACGCTGATGACGAGATCGAGCGCCTCGATGAGGGCCGCGGTGTCGGCGAAGTCTTGGAGCTCCTCCGTCCAATCCGGCATGAGCGGCGCGAACGCCGAACGGCGCAGCTGCGCGCGGGCCTCGCCCTTCTGCAAGGAGACGAAGGTGACGCCGGGAACCGCGGCGAGCGGCGCCAGGCGGTCGAGCGGCATCGACCGCCGCCGGTCGATCGCCGTGGCTTGCGGCTGAGCCAAGCGCGGATTGCCGGCCCAGACGAGACCGACCTTGAGCCCCTGAAAGGCGTCGAGGCGCCGGCGCCAGGCGAGGGCCGCATCGGGATCGGCGGCGAGATAGGGCACCTCGCCCGGAATCGTCGCCAGGCGCGTCTGAAACACAAAGGGAAGGCTCATCAGCGAGCATTGGAGGTCGAAGGGCGGCAAGGCTTCCCCGCGCGCCACGATCCGCCCCTTGCCGGGCAGGCTCTTGAACAGCCGGACGAGCGGCTCCGGAACCTCGAGCACGACATCCGCCCGCGCGGCGACGAGCGGCGCGTAGCGGACGAACTGCATGGCATCGCCGAAGCCCTGCTCGGCATGGAGAAGCAGCGTCCGGCCACCCGTCTCCTCGCCGCGCCATCGGGGTTGCGGGAAGCTGCGGTCGAGATCGAAGCCGCCGACCCCGGCGAGCCGCCATTCATAGGCCGCCCAGCCCTCGTCGAATTCGCCGATCGCGAGCAGCGCCAAGGCGAGGCTCACATGAGCCTGCGCGCACTTGGGATCGAGGCCCAGGGCATGGCGGCAGCACGGGATGGCGGCGCGCGGGTTTCCCATGTCGGCAAGCGTGTTGCCGAGATTGGTCCACGCCTCGAGGAAATGGGGCTTCAACCGCAAGGCCTCACGATGGCAGACCTCGGCCTCGTCGAGACGGCCGAGATCCCTCAGGACGGTGCCGAGATTGGTGTGGGTGACGGCGGTATCGGGAGCGAGGTGAAGAGCGTCGCGATAGCAGGCTTCCGCCTCGGCGAGGCCGCCGAGGGCCTGCAGCACGCAACCGAGATTGCTCAGCGCTTCGGGATAGGCCGGCTTCAGCCGCAGCGCTTCGCGATAGGCGGCTTCGGCCTCGGCGAGGCGGCGGAAGGCGCGCAGCGCGTTGCCGCGGTTGTTATGCGCCTCGGCGAAATCCGACTTGAGGCGCAAGGCGTCACGGAACGAGGCCTCGGCCTCGGCCAGACGGCCGAGGCCCATCAGCGCGTTGCCGAGATGGTAATGCGCCGCGGCATCCGCCGGACCCTGAGCGAGGAAGCTGCGGCAGCACGCCTCGGCTTCGGCGAAACGGCCGAGCTCGGTCAGCACCGTCGCGAGATTAGGGCCGAAATAGGCAACGTCCGGCGCGAGTGCGATCGACTGCCGCAGCAGCGCGACGCCTTCGTCCGCGCGGCCCTGCTGATAGGCGAGCAGGCCGAGCGAATGCACGGCTTCGGCATGCGAGGGATCGCGCGCGAGAATGCCGCCATAGCCCGCCTCCGCCTCGGCGAGACGGCCGGCGAGATGATGCTGCCGCGCAGCCTCGAGAGCGTCGGAGCTCGCTGTCATGCGCCTGACATCAAAGTTCGCGCCTGAGAAAAATTAGAGTGGCACTATTTCCCCCGGCGGCGCGTCGGGGTCAAGCCGCTCCAGTCTATCGCCGAAGCCTGGAGGCCGGCTCTACCGGAAATCGAGCCAGGCGGCAATTCACCCCACCACCGCGACGCCGACCGCAGAATCGAATGCGAGGCCGCACTCAGTGACTTGGCTGCACGGGGTCGGCGCGCTACATCAATAGCGAGGGCTTCACCGGTCGCTATGGCAGCGTCGGCGCGCGCGGACCGGCGCAGCGCCTCCGGGCGCGATCGGCGGGCAACCGTCACCCCTCAGCACCTGCAGCTCGCACCTTGGGCCATACCGGGGAGGATTTGGCATGGACGAAGGGTGGGTGCTGGTGGCGTTGTTCGTGCTGGTGGGTCTCTTGGTCCTCGTCAGCTTCGTCGAAAACGCCGTGCGTCACTGCAACGCCAAGCGGCGGCATGTTCCGCCGGGGCGGACCAGCTCGCTGCGCTGACGCTGAGCGTCTGCCGGGCGCCGCCGCCGCGGCGCGTGCCCTCAAATCAGGAAAGTGACGCCGCCGCAGGTGAGCACGGCCGCCGCGATCTTGATCGGCACCGTCCAGCCGACGGTCCGCTGCGCGATGACGAAAGCGAGGAACGCCAGCAGAAACAGAACGACCCGGACCATGGCCCAGCGCATACTCAACCTCCCCTCGGGCGGTCGCATGCTTGGCTCTCTGCCCACGACGGCGTCTCGTTTAACGACGGCTCGGCCGGGTGTCAATTTCGTGATGGCCAGGGCGGGCCGGCGCGCGGGCGGCGCGCCGGCGCTTCGGCATCAGGCGACGCCCGGTGTCACCAGATCGCTCTCCGCGGTACGGAGCGCGGGCGCGCTGCTGTGCGCGCTCTGGCCGCGGAGATCCACCTGCGCCCGCTCGATCGCGGCCAGCGACTTCGGATCGTTATAGACACCGGCCTGCTGAGCGTTGAGCAGCACGGTCTCGGCATTGCCGGCGTTGTCGAGCGCCGCGGTATTCCAGTGGTGCCCGAGATCGACCTGGGCGCGGACCATGTCGTCGAGCACCTGTTGCTCGGCTTCAGTGCCCGCCTGCACGCGGGTCATCGCGCCGGCCGGCACCGCGGCGCCGAGCGCCGCGGCCGCAAGGCCGAGCGCCAGGACATAGGGAAGCTGCTTCGTCATCGGACTGCTCCTTTCTCAGAGCACCGGGGCGACCCGTGCGGCGCCATCGCCGACACCTCGACCGCCGCCTCGGCTTTGCTCTCATGTGGTTACCGCGGTGCGAAAGACAGCAGGAGCGGCGGATTAACTCTCGTTCAGAAGAGCCGGCGTGCCGTCGGCTCGCGACGTCCGACGAGGCTCTTGCGCCGCCCTATCTTTGACACGGGCACTCGGCGCGCGCCGCGTCGGCGGCGACGTGTTGACGAAGATGGCACCGTCAATGTCCCCGCGCGGATGCCGGCCCCGCCTTGGTTCCACCCCCGGGAACCGGGCGGGGTTTCTCTTGCGCGCGGGTTGGGGACGTTCGCGCCGACGCGCTGTTGTTGTTTCAGAGAGACGATCGCGGAGGTGCTTCGAGATGCGTGCAACACTGGCGCTCTGCTTTGTGGCGCTTGCCCTGGCCGCTTGCGGCGGCGGCGAGGACAAGACGGTCGTCGTGCCGCAATCCCAACCAGCCGTCGTCGTGCCGCAGAGCCCACCGGCCATCGTCGCGCCGCAAGGCGCGAGCGTCGTTTGTCCCAATGGGTCTAGCGCCGTCATGGTGAACGGCGTCTATCGGTGCTAGAGCGGGCAGCGCTCCTGATCTGGGCGAGCCTCGCTCTCGCCTCCTGCATTTCGATTGGAGGGAGCCCGACCATCGTCGTCCCGCCCGGGGCGACGGTGGTCTGCCCCGACGGCGCTCCCGCCACGTTGGGCAACGGCGCCTATCGCTGCTGACCCGAAGCCGGGCGCCGCCGTGTCCGGGGCGCGCTTGCGCTATACTCCGCCGACGGGGAGCCGCGAGCGATGCGGCCCCTCCCCGGAGGAGTTCATGCGGGCGCTGTTGGCGGCGGGCGCGATCACGATTCTTTGCCTCGGCGGAGCGGCGGCGGAGCCGGCCGGCGCGCGGGATGAGGCGGCGCTGCGCACCGGCATTGCGCAGGGCACCGATGCCGCCGCCAAATGCGAAAGCCAGTCATGGAGCGTCGAGGATTATTCGGCCTGCATCGACGGCACCATCGGCCACGCCATGGACAATGACAACGCCACGATGCCGTTCCAGCTCGGTGTCTACTGCACCGCCTTCTTCAAACTGGCGCAGGCCTACAGCAGCGGCGCCTGGAAACAGTCCATGATCGACCAGACCGACGCGCGCGTCGCGACGGTCGACCAGTACGGGAGCTGCGTCTTCTCCGCTCGCTCCATCGGTCTTGCATCCGACCGGATCTGCACCCCGCTCGGCGTCGACTGCCGCGGCTTCAAGGCGGCGCTGCACCGCTGGGAACACGTCAGCCACGACATGTAGCGCGCATGACGGACGGCGCGTGGCGTTGACGTCGTCCGGCCCGCCGGGGAAGCTGCGGCGGTGACGCCGCCCCTGCCTCCGTCATGACGGCCTTCCTGGTCCGACGCGCCGCCGCCTTCGCCGCGACGCTGATTTGCGCCTCGCTCGTCATCTTTCTGGTGCTGGAGGTCCTGCCGGGGAATGCCGCCGAGGCGATCCTCGGGCCCGAAGCGCCGCCCGAAGCGGTGGCAGCACTGGCGAAGAAGCTCGGCGTCGACCGGCCGCCGGCCGCGCGCTATCTCGGCTGGGTCGAGGGCATGGCGCGCGGCGATTTCGGCACCAGCTATGCCTATGACACGCCGGCGGCGGCGCTGATCGGAGAGGCGCTCGCCCTCACGCTGCCGCTGGCGCTGATCGCCATGGCGCTGAACACCGCGCTTGGCCTCGCCCTCGGCATCTTTGCCGCCGCGCGCCACAACCGCTTCGCCGATGTCGCGGTGATGGCGCTGAGCCAGCTCGGCATCGCCATTCCGAGCTTCTGGTTCGCCATCCTGCTGATCCTGCTCTTCGCCGTCGGATTGGGCTGGCTGCCGGCCGGCGGGTTCCCGGGCTGGGGCGCCGGGATCTGGCCGGGGCTGCGCGCGCTGATCCTGCCGGCGGTGTCGCTGGCGATCGTGCAAGCGGCGATCCTGGCGCGCATCACGCGCTCGGCGGTGCTGGACGTGCTGGGCGAGGATTTCGTCCGCACGGCGCGCGCCAAGGGGCTCAGCGCGGGAGAGGCGCTGCGCCGCCATGTCCTGCGCAATGCCATGATCCCCATCCTCACCATCATGGGACTGCAATTCTCGAACCTGCTGGTGCTCACCATCGTCGTCGAGAACGTGTTCTCACTGCCGGGGCTCGGGCGCCTCATCCTCAACGCGATCGGCAACCGCGACATCATCGTCGTGCGGGACGTGGCGATGCTGCTGGCGGCGATGGTGGTGGCGGTGAACTTCGTCGTCGATCTCCTCTATGCCGTGATCGACCCGCGCCTCAAGCTGCGCGAGCTGTGAGCGCGGCGGGGACGTTTCCGGCGCGTGCCGCCGGGCATTGGGGCCTCGTCATCGGCGGCGGTTTGACGCTGCTGCTGATGGCATCCGCCGCGCTGTCGCTGCTGTGGACGCCGGCCTCGCCCTATGTCATCGACGTGCCGCACAAGCTGCAGCTGCCTTCGGCGCAGCACTGGCTCGGCACGGATGCGCTCGGCCGCGACGTGTTCTCGATGCTGATGGCCGGGGCGCAGAACTCGGTTCTGGTGGGGGTCGTCGCCGTCTCGATCGGCCTCGTCCTCGGCACCGCGCTCGGCGCGCTGGCGGCGGCGCGGCCGGGCTGGATCGACGAGGCGGTGATGCGGCTCGCCGATTTCACTTTCGCCTTCCCCGCCGTGCTGACGGCGATCATGCTGACCGCGGTGCTCGGCGCCGGCATCGCCAACTCGATCCTCGCCATCGGCATCTTCAACGTGCCGATCTTCGCCCGCGTCACCCGCGGCTCGGCCAAGGCGCTCTGGGCGCGCGACTTCGTGCTGGCGGCGCGCGCCACCGGGCGCGGCCCTCTCGGCATCACCTGGGTCCACGTGCTGCCCAATCTGCTCTCCCTCCTCATCGTTCAGGCGACGATCCAGTTCGCCAATGCCATCCTGTGGGAGGCGGCGCTCTCCTATCTCGGCTTCGGCACCGTGCCGCCGCAGCCTTCC
>DASQSR010000518.1:0-16857 GCA_035642295.1 Allostellaceae bacterium
GATCCCACATGCCGTACCCCTTCCAGACGATGTCGATCCCGGGGTACTTGGCGAAGGTGTCGAGAGCCGCCTTGCGCCGCGCCTCGGCCGCGGGGTGGCCGGGAATGCCGTCCATGACCGCGATCTTGCCCTTGCCGCCAAGCGCCTTCGCCAGCCACTCCGCGTAACGCTTGCCCCAGGCGTAGTGGTCGACGGTCACGTTGATGGCGTAGGGGCTGGTAACCGCCTGGTCGAAGGAGACCACCGGGATGTGGGCGCGGTGCGCCTCGGCGAAGACGCCGTTGAGCGCCGTGGCGGAATTGGCGTTGACCATGATCACCGAGACATGCTGCTGGATCATGTTGCGGATGTCTTGGATCTGCTGGTTGGTATCGGCACCCGCCTGCTGCACGACGAGCTGGCCGGCCATCCCCTTCGATTTATAGAACGCGAACTGCTCCTTGGCGCCGGCGATCATCTGATTGCGCCATTCGGTGCCGAAATAGCCGTTCGAGAGCCCGACGACGATCTTCGATCCGTCCTGCGCCAAGGCGGATGTCGACCACGCGGCGAGCGCCGCGATACAGATCGCTAGCAGTTTCCTCATGAGCCTTTCCTCCCCTGTCGATCGTCTGCGCGCCCGAGACTGTCGCCGAGCTGCCGCGCCTACCCGATCGTGGCCTAGCGGCCGCGATCGCTCAATACTTCGACGCGGGCCCGCGGCCATCGCGCGACCGCGGTGCGCGCCGTTGCATTCGTTACCAATAATGGACCGCACACGGACCTTGTTGTCAATTGGGCGCGAGATGGTAATAATTGGTTCGAGATTGGCAGCGCGCGAAAGGGCATGCCGATGCTCGACCGCTCGGCGTCACGCGCAGGTGCGACGCGGCTGCGCGACTTCATCCTGCAAGGCATCGCCGTGGGCTCGCTGCCCCCGGGCGAGCGTCTGCCGACCGAGCGCGAGTTCGTCGAGCGCTTCGCCGTCGCGCGCAGCGCCGTGCGCCGTACGCTCGCGGCGCTCGAGGCCGAGGGACGCATCGCGCGCTTCGTCGGACGCGGCACATTCGTGATCGATCCGCTTCAGGCCGGCAAAAGCGAGGCGCCGCTCGACGCGAGCCCGGCGGACTTGATGGAGGCGCGGCTGCTGATCGAGCCGGCGCTGGCCGAGCTCGTCGTAAGACAGGCCAGCAGCGTCGATCTCGAGCGCATGGAGGGCTGCCTCATGCGGTCGGAGGCCGCCGCGACGGTCGAAGCGTTCGAGACCGAAGACAATGCGCTGCACGAGGCCATCGTTGCTGCGACGCACAACCAGTTCCTGATCGGCATCTACGAGCGGGTAGCGCTGCTGCGCCGGCGCGCGGAATGGGGCAAGCTCAAGGAGCGCAGCATGACGCTTCAGCGTCGGCTCGCCTATCAACGCGAGCATCGCCTGATCGTCGCCGCGCTCAAAGCGCGCGACCCGGCCGCGGCGCGCGCCGCGGTGCTCGACCATCTCCGGCACGTCTGCCGCAACATGTTCGAAGAGTGAGCGCGTGACCGGACCGGTCGAAGGGCGCCTTTACGTCTGCGAGACCTGCGTCCGCGATCTCGCGGTCGGACCCGCGGAAAGGACGCGCGGGCGGCAGCTTGCGGACGCGCTGGGCGACAGGCTGAAGGTGCGCGGCCTCGCGGCGAGGGTCGTTCAGCGGACCGTCCTTTGCCTCAACGGATGCCCAAGCCCCTGTAATGTTGCGCTGCGCGCGCCCGGCAAATGGAGTCTGCGACTCGGTCGATTGACGCCCGCGGATGCCGAGCCTATCGTTGATCTACTGCTCGAATATTCCAGCAGCCGAGACGGGAATATCCCGCCGGAACGCTGGCCGCCGACGCTCCGAGAAAAGGTCACCGCGAGAGCGCCGCCGCTCGGCGCGGCACCTTGACGTCGGCGAACCAAGCCAATGGCGCGGGCGCGCCAGATGGGAGGACGCAAGATGACCAATACCCTATTCAGCAATGTGCAGATCTTCGACGGTACGAGCGCCACGCTTCAACTCGGAGAAGTGCTGGTGCAAGGCAATCGCATCCAGGCGGTGGAGACCGGCCGCGGCAAGCTGCCGCGCGAGGGCGCCGTGGTGGTCGACGGTAGCGGCGCCACGCTGATGCCCGGCCTCTGCAGCACGCACAATCACCTCTCGTACAACAACGGGCGCAGCACGGCCGAGCTCACCGCGATGCCGGTCGAGGAGCATGTGCTGCTGTGCTCCTACAATGCGAAGCTGCTGCTCGATTGCGGCTTCACCGCGCTGATCGGCGCCGCGTCAGCGAAGCCGCGGCTCGACATCGTCATCCGCAACGAGATCAATGCCGGCCGGCTGCAGGGGCCGCGGATGCGCGCCTGCACGCCGGAATACACCGTGACCGGCGGCCTTGCCGACGAGCGCAAGCTCGGCCGCGACATCCCCGGCATCTCGATCATCTGCGACGGGCCCGACGAGTTCCGCCGCTCGGTGCGCACCATGATCCGCGAAGGCGTCGACATCGTGAAGTTCGACAACTCCGGCGACTCCTTCTGCTATCCCCAGGTTGCGGCCGACATCAATCCGATGACCGAGGATGAAGTGCGCGCGATCTGCGAGACCACGCTCAATCTCGGCAAGCGCCTCGCCGCTCATGCGCATGCCGACAGCGGCGTGCGCCAGTGCATCAAATACGGCGTCGAGTTCATCTTCCACGCCAGCTTCGCCAGCGACGCGACGATCGAGCAACTGGAGAAGGTCAAGCACAAGCACTGGGTCGCGCCGGCGATCGCCGCGCGCTACAACACCACCTACGAAGCCGGCGATTTCGGCATCAGCACCGAAGTCGCGGAGAAGATCGGCAACAAGCGCGAGCTGGAGGCGGGCGTCGCCACCATGACCAAGATGCACAAGGCCGGCATCCGCGTCATGCCGTTCGGCGATTACGGCTTCGCCTGGATTCCGCACGGCACCGACACCCGGGATTTCGAGCACTTCGTCAACCTCTTCGGCTTCGAGCCCTGGGAGGTGCTGCGCGCCGCCACGGCCTATGGCGGCGAAGCCTTCGGCGGCGACATGCTGGGGCAGATCCGCCCGGGCTACCTGGCGGACATCCTGCTCCTCGACGGCGATCCCTTGCGGGATCTGACCCTGTTCCAGGATCGGCGCAACATCCTGGCGATCATGAAGGACGGGCAGTTCCACAAGACCTTCCAAGGGCGGGCAGCGCCGCAGCAGGTCGCGGCGGAGTAGCTCGCCAGCGGCGGGAGAGCGAGGGGCGGTGGCGCTGCGCAGGCGGCGGCGCCCCTCACCCTCCCAGCGCTGCGCGCTGGGCCCCTCCCTCTCCCACGTTGGGGAGAGGGCAGGATGTGCAGCGGCGAAACCAACCCGCGGCGGAGGGTGTTGAACGGGGTAGCGCAACCTTTAGAGGGAAGCTGCCTCGTGAAGTCTTTTTTCGCTGTCGCGATCATCGGGCTCCTCTGCGGCGTCAGTCTCAGCGGCTGTCTCGTCGCCGCCGCCGGCGCGGGTGCCGGCGCCGGGTATGTCGCCGCGGACAATGCCAAGGACCACCAAGCGCCGCCGCCGGCGCCGGCCACCTCGGGGAACGGCACCGCGACGCACTGAGGCGGCGAGAATCTTCCGCGCTTTGCCGCCGGCGGGGCTAGACTCGGCGGAGCGGTGCGGCCGACCTGCATGGACGCGGTGACGAGAGGGCTGGCGAGGGGGATCACGGCGTCGATCGCAAGCGGGCTGCTGCTGAGCCTGATCGCGAGGGGCGCCTGTGCGGCCCCGGTTCGCATCGAAATCCACGGCGTCGTCAAATCCGCCGGCGCCATCCACATCGCGCTGTTCAACAGCCAGGCAAGTTGGGACAGCGAGGATGACGACATCAGTCTTCAGGTCCGCGCGGTTCCCGGAACAACCGTCGCGCAAGTGGATCTGCCGCCGGGTGAGTACGCCTTTTTCCTTTGGGACGACGTCATCGGCGACGGCAAGCTCGCAAAAACCTGGGTTGGATTCCCGGACGAGCCTTACGCCTTCAGCAACAATGTGAGGCTCGAGTTCTCCAAGCCAAGTTTTTCCGACTTGAGATTCGCCGTCTCCAAGCAGGGTGCGACGCAGGTCATTCAGTTGGTGCAGCCGTAGCAGCGGGGCGGTTGCGGCGCGCCCTCACCCTCCCATGGCTTCGCCATGGGCCCCTCCAGCGACCCGGCCGCGCTGTGACGCGCGGCCCCGGAGGGTTCGATCGCAAAGCGATCGAACGGGTCGCTCCCACAAGGGGAGAGGGATTCTTTCGGCGTGTCCGCTCTCTAACGCTACCGGCGGCCGAAGAGTTTTTCGATTTCGGCGAGGGGGAGCTCGACGTAGGTGGGGCGGCCGTGGTTGCACTGACCGCTGTGGGGCGTCGCTTCCATCTGGCGGAGCAGCGCGTTCATCTCGGCCGGGGTGAGGCGGCGGCCGGCGCGGACGCTGCCGTGGCAAGCCAGCGTGCCGCAGACCTCCTCGAGCCGCTCCTTGAGCGCCAGCGCCTCGCCGAGCTCGGCGAGCTCGTCGGCAAGGTCGCGCACCAGGCCCTGGACGTCGGCCTCGCCCAGCAGCGCCGGCACCTCGCGCACCAGAACCGCGCCGGTGCCGAAAGGCTCGAGCACGAGGCCGAGCTCGGCGAGCTCGGCGGCGCGGGCGGCGAGGCGCGAGGCGGCGGCTTCGTCGAGCTCCACCACTTCGGGAAGCAGCAGCATCTGCCGCGCGACGCCGGTTGCCGCCAGCGCCGCCTTCATCCGCTCGTAGACGAGGCGCTCATGCGCCGCGTGCTGATCGACGATGACGATGCCATCCGCGGTCTGCGCCACGATGTAGGTGTCGTGGAGCTGCGCGCGGGCGGCGCCGAGCGGATAGCTCTCCGCGGCATCGCTCGCCGCGGCAGCAGGCGCGGCGGGCGCCGCGGGAAGATCGAGCAGCCCCTCGGGAAGCGGCGCCTGATAGAGGGCGGCCGCTTCGGCAAGGCCCGGGCGGAGCGCCGCGGGCGGCGCCCCCCAGGCGAAGCCGTTGCCGTGCTGCGGCAGGCTTGCCGGACGGAAGGCAGCGAGCGCCTCGGCGGCGGTCGTGGTGGCGGCGCGATGCCCGGCGGCGGCGAGCGCCTGGCGCAGCGCGCCGACGATGAGGCCGCGCACCAGGCCGGCGTCGCGAAAGCGCACTTCGGCCTTGGCGGGATGAACGTTGACGTCGACCTCATCCTCCGGCAGGTCGAGGAAGAGCGCGACCAGCGGATGGCGATCGCGGGCGAGGAAATCCTGATAGGCGCCGCGCACCGCGCCGACCAGCAGCTTGTCGCGCACCGGCCGGCCGTTGACGAAGAGGTACTGGTCGCGCGCAGTGGCGCGGTTCAACGTCGGCAAGCCGGCAAACCCGGTGAGGCGCAAGCTCTCGCGCGCCGCGGCGATCGCCAGCGCGTTGTCGGCGAAATCGCGGCCGAGGATGGCGGCGAGCCGCGCGCGGCGCGCGGCCTCGGCATCGCCGCCGGCGAGGTCGGGGGCCAGCGCGTTGAGACGCAGCAGCACGCGGTCCTCGTCGCCGGCGACGGTGAAGGCGATGGCGGGATAGGCCATGGCGAGACGGCGCACGACGTCGAGCGCCTGGTCGCGCTCGCTGCGCGGCGTCTTCATGAAGGCGAGCCGCGCCGGCGTCGCATAGAAGAGATCGCGCACCTCGACGCGCGTGCCGGCGGAATGCGCGGCGGGAACCGGCCGCCCCTTGACGCCGCCTTCGACGGCGAGCGACCAGGCTTCGGCCGCGCCGCGGCGGCGGCTGGTGAGGGTGAGCCGGCTCACCGCGCCGATCGAGGGCAGCGCCTCGCCGCGGAAGCCGAGGCTGCGGATGCGGAGGAGATCGTCCTCGGGCAGCTTCGAGGTGCAGTGGCGCTCGACGGCGAGCGACAGCTCGTCGGGCCCCATGCCTTCGCCATCGTCGCTGACGGCGATGAGGCTCTGTCCGCCGTCGCGCAGCACGATGTCGATGCGCGACGCGCCGGCGTCGATCGCATTCTCGACCAGCTCCTTCACCGCAGAGGCGGGACGCTCCACCACCTCGCCGGCGGCGATGCGGTTGACGAGAACGGGCGGCAGCTGCCGGATGGGCATGGCGCTATTGTGCGCCGCCGCGGGCCCTCTCGCCAAGATATTGCCGCGCCAGCACCTTGCCTTGCTCGACGGCGGGCTGATCGAAGGCGTCGACGCCCCAGAGCGCGGCGGCGATGATGGTCTCGAGCATGAAATGCATGAACAGCGCGCCGAGACTCGCCTCGTCGAGCCGGGGGAGGCGAAGCACGCGAGTCGGCCGGCCGTGGCGGAGAAGGCTGGTGGCGGTGGCGCGCTGCTCGGCGGCGAGGAGATCGCCCAGGCGGCGCCCGGCGAGATAGGCGAGCGCGGGGTCGCCGGCGAGATCGGGCGGGAGCAAGGCGCCCTGCCCGTCCTGTTGCAGCACCAGCAGGGTGAAGAGCTTGTCGGCAGGACCGGCGAGATAGAGCTGGAGCTGGCTGTGCTGATCGACGGCGCCGAGAGCGCGCACCGGCGTCGTACCCTTGCCGTCCTTGCCGAGGCTCTCGGCCCAGAGCTGGCGGAACCAGAGGCCGAAGGGCGCGAGGCGATCGACATAGGGCATCAGCACGGTGACGCCGATGCCGCGCCGCTCCGCCAGCGCCACGGCGAGCGCCGCGCCCAGCGCCGGCGCCGACTCGCGCGGCTGGCGGGCGGCGAGCGTCGCCTCCAGCACGGTCGCGGCGCCCTGGCGCAGCGCCGCGGCGTCGAGGCCGGCGATGAGCGCCGGCAGAACGCCGACATTGGACAGCACGCTGTAGCGGCCGCCGATGCCGGGATGGTGATCGAGGCAGCGTATCCCGTGCGCGGCGGCGAGGCGGCGCAGCGGATTGTCGCGCGGCTCGGTGAGCGCCAGGCACCGGTCGCCGGGCGCCGCCGGTCCCAGCGATTGGCGCAGCCAGTCGAGAACCGCGAGCAGCTGCGCCAAGGTCTCGGCGGTGCCGCCCGATTTGGAGATGGCGATGACGCCGGTCGCCGCCGGATCGAGCGCGGCGAAGAGCGCGGCAAAGCCGGCGGGATCGATGTTCTCCATGAAATGGAGGCACGGCGCGCCGGGACGCGGACCGAAGCCCTGATCGGCCAGCGCGGCGACGGTCTGGCCGCCGAGGCTCGAGCCGCCGATGCCGAGCACGAGAACATGGGCGAAGCGGCGGCGAAATTCGTCGGCGACCGCACCGAGCCGGGCAAGATCGTCGCGCTTTTCCGGAAGCTGCAGCAGCGGCAGGCCGCCGGAAGCGGCGAGGCGCTTCAGCTCCGCCAGCGCCGGCGCGGCGCGCGCCAGCGCCGCGTCGAGATCGTCCTCATCGAGCCCGTGATCGCCGATGGTCTCGGCAAGGCAACCCGCAATGTCATGCTCGTAGAGCATCGGCCTCCCTCGTGAGGTAGGGAAGGGCGATCTCAGAACGTGGTCATCAGCTTGGGACCGCCGGTGCGTTCGATGATGGGGGCGCCGGCGAGACCCGACGCGGTCGGCGGCGCGTTGGCGGCGGCCTCGCTGCCCTTGAGGTGCTGCGCCTCGACCGTCGGGTCGATGACCTGGTTGGCGGGAGCAGGCGTCTTGTCGGGGCCGCGCCAGAAGAGGAGCTTGTCGATGAAGGTGTCATTGATCGGACCGGTATCCGCCCGGGCCTCGAGGGTGAGGGTCTGGCGGATGTTGGGCGCGGCGTCGGCGGCGCCCGCCTCCTTCAGCAGCAGATTCTCGCCGGCGCTGCGCTGGTCGGCGCCGGGGAGCTCCGCCTGCTGGTTGCCGGCGCGGAAGACGGTCTCCTTCGCCTGGTCGGTGGGCGAGACCTCCTGCGTCGGCGCGGCGCCGGGCCGCGGCGGGCGCAAGGCATAGTCGGGCGGAATGGCGAGCGGCGCGCCCTCGCTCACGGTGAATTCGTCCGGTACGGTCTTCTCGAGGCCGACGGCCTTGTTGAAGGATTCGCAGCCGCTTAGCGCCAGCGCGCCGAGCATCAAGGTGAAAAGAACGGAAAAGCGCATCGACACCGGACCTGCCCCCGCCTAGTTGGACGCCTTGCCGCGCTGAAACATGCTGTCCAGGACCATCAGCCCGACGCCGACCGAGATGGCCGAATCGGCCAGGTTGAACACGTAGAAATGCCACTGGCCGAGGTAGAAGTCGAGAAAATCGACGACCGCGCCACGCAGCAGCCGGTCGATGACATTGCCGACGGCGCCGCCGATGACGAGGCCGATGGCGAGCACCAGCAGCGGCTGGCGCACCCGGCGCAGCCAGAGAACGAGTCCGGTGACGATGAGCGCCGCCAGTGCGGTGAAAACGACGGTGTTGAGCCGCGCGTCGCCGTCGAAGAGGCCGAAGCTCATGCCGCGGTTCCAGACGAGCGCGAGATTAAAAAACGGCGCCACCGGAAAGACGCGCGCGCCGGGATGCGCGGCAAAGAGCCTCAGGATCCAGAGCTTGCTGAGCTGATCGGCGACGGCGACGACGAGCGCCACGGCAAGCCCGCGCCCGAGCATCAGGCCGGGTCCCCGACCGCGTCGGCGCAGCGAAGGCAGAGATCGGGATGCGCCGCCAGGCTCCCCACCTCCGGCAGGATGCGCCAGCAGCGCTGACATTTCTCGCCGGGCGCGGCGGCCACGGTGACGGCAACGCCGGGAACGTCCGGCAGGGTGAAAGCGCCGGCCGGCGGCGGCCCCTCGACGAGGTCGGCGGCGGAGGTGATGCAGAGCTCGGCGAGGTCGAGGCCCGCCGCGGCTGCGGCGTAAGCGGCGTCGGCGTGGAGAGTGACGGCCGCCTGGAGGCTCGAGCCGATGCGCTTCTGCGCGCGCTCCAGCTCGAGCGCACCGGTGACGACGCGGCGGAGATCGCGCAGCCGCCGCCATTTCTCGCCCAGCGTCTCGTCGCGCCAGCACGCCGGCAACGCGGCGTAGGTCTCGAGATGGACGCTGGTATCGGCGCCGTCGCCGTGGCGCGCGAGCCAGGCTTCCTCGGCGGTGAAACACAAGACGGGCGCGAGCCAGCGCACGAGGCAGTCGAAGACGCGGTCGAGGACGGTGCGCGCGGCGCGGCGGCGCGGCGCGTCCGGCCGGTCGCAGTAGAGCCCATCCTTGCGCACATCGAAGTAGAAGGCGGAGAGATCGACGGCGCAGAAATTGTGCAACGCCGTGAACATGCCGTGGAAGTCGTAGGCTTCCGCGGTGCGGCGCACCAGCGCGTCGAGCTCGGCGAGGCGGTGGAGGATGAAGCGCTCGAGCTCGGGCATCGCGTCCGGCGCCACACGCTCGGCCGCGGAGAAGCCCGCGAGATTGCCGAGGAGATAGCGCAAGGTGTTGCGCAGGCGGCGATAGGCGTCCGCCTGGTATTTGAGGATCTCGGGCCCGATGCGGAGGTCCTCGGTGTAGTCGGAGGCGACCACCCAGAGGCGCAGGATGTCGGCGCCGCTTTGCGCCACCACATCCTGCGGCGCCACCGTGTTGCCGAGCGACTTCGACATCTTGCGGCCCTGCTCGTCGAGCACGAAGCCATGCGTCAACACCGCCTCGTACGGCGCGCGGCCGCGCGTGCCGCAGGATTCGAGCAGCGAGGAATGGAACCAGCCGCGATGCTGGTCGGAGCCTTCGAGATAGAGCGAGGCGGGCCAGGCGAGATCGGGCCGCTGCTCGAGCACGAAGGCGTGCGTCGAGCCGCTGTCGAACCAGACATCGACGATGTCCTTCACCTGCTCGTACGCGTCGGGGTCGCGGTTGCCGAGGAAAAGCTTGGGATCGGCGGTGTACCAGGCATCGGCGCCCTCGCGCTCGAAGGCGGCGGCGATGCGGTCGATGACGTCCTGGTCGCGCAGCAGCTCGCCGGACTTCTTCTCGACGAAGACGGCGATCGGCACGCCCCAGGCGCGCTGGCGCGAGATCACCCAGTCGGGCCGCGTCTCGATCATGGCGCGGATGCGGTTCTCGCCCTGGGACGGGATCCAGCGCGTCTCCGAGATCGCGGCGAGCGCCTTCTGCCGCAAGCCGTTCGTCTCCATCGAGATGAACCATTGCGGCGTGTTGCGGAAGATGAGCGGCGCCTTGGAGCGCCAGGAATGGGGATAGGAGTGGACGAGCTTGTCCTGCGCCAGCAGCGCGCCCGCCGCCTTCATCGCGTCGATCACCGCGCCGTTGGCATCGCCGGCCTTGCCGTTGGGCCAATAGACATGGCGTCCGGCGAAGAGCGGCACATGCGGGAAGTAGGTGCCGTCGCCGGCGACGGTCTGCGGCACCTCGATGCCGTGCGCGGTGCCGAGCTCCCAGTCGTCGGCGCCGTGACCGGGCGCGATGTGGACGAAGCCGGTGCCGTCGCTGTCGGTGACGAAGCCGCCGGAGAGCAGCGGCACCCCGAAATCATAGCCGCCGCCGTGCAGCGGATGGCGGCAGATCGTGCCGGCGAGATCGGCGCCGGTGAAGGCGGCGAGGACGACGCCGCCGAGCTTCAGCTCCTGCTCGAGCGCGGGCCAGCGCTTCAAGGCGACGACGAGCTTCTCGCCGGGGCGTGCGAGGCTGCCATCGCCGGCGCTGGTGACGTCGACGAGGACGTACTCGATCGCCTCGCCATAGGCGATGGCGCGGTTGCCGGGGAGCGTCCAGGGCGTCGTCGTCCAGATGACGACCGAGGCGCCGGCGAGCTCCGGGCGCGACGGGCGCGCCACGGGAAAGCGCACGAAGACCGTGGTCGAGGTGTGGTCGTGATACTCGATCTCGGCCTCGGCGAGCGCGGTCTGCTCCACCACCGACCACATCACCGGCTTCGAGCCGCGATAGAGGCCGCCATTCATGGCGAACTTGCCGATCTCGCGCGCGATCTGCGCCTCGGCGGCGAAGCTCATCGTGGTGTAGGGGTGGTCCCAGTCGCCGAGGACGCCGAGGCGCTTGAACTCGCTGCGCTGCACCTCGAGCCAATGGGCGGCGAAGTCGCGGCACTCCTTGCGGAACTGGACGATCGGCACCGCGTCCTTCGACTGCTTGCGGGCGCGGTATTCCTCCTCGATCTTCCACTCGATCGGCAGGCCGTGGCAGTCCCAGCCGGGGACGTAGACCGCGTCCTTGCCGAGCATCTGCTGGGCGCGGTTGACGACGTCCTTCAGGATCTTGTTGAGCGCGGTGCCGAGATGGATGTTGCCGTTGGCATAGGGCGGCCCGTCATGGAGGACGAATTTCGGCCGGCCCGCCGCGACCTGGCGCTGGCGGCGCCAGAGATCGATCGCCGCCCAGCGCGCGAGCAGCGCCGGCTCGCGCTTGGGCAGGTCGCCGCGCATGGGGAAGGAGGTCTCTGGCAGAAAGACGGTCGAGCGGTAGTCGGTGGCCATGGCGTCAGCAATTTCCAGAAGGCGCGCCGGGCAAGCCCGCGCGGCGTTGGACGAGCGGCGTCTCCCCGGTCCTCAGCCGAGGACCGGGCGGCTAATTCGCGCGCGCTGCCGCCATGCCGTGACCATGGCGGCGACCATAAGGAAGCGGCGGAAAGGCGTCAATGAGGGGGTACGCGGCTATCCCCGTCTGGCTGCCGCCCGAACGCGTGGCTCCCCCCTCCCCCACCCTCCCCCTCAAGGGGGGAGGGCCGCGTTTACCAGGGCGGCAGGGAATTCAGGATCTGGCGCGCTTGCTTGGCGTCTTCGGCGATCTGGGCTTTGAGCGCGTCGAGGCCGGGGAATTTGCGCTCGGGGCGGAGGTGGTCGATGAGGGCGATGCGGAGATGGCGGCCGTAGAGGTCGCCGTCGTAATCGAAGAGATGGACCTCGAGGCGGAGATCGGTGCCGCCGAAGGTCGGGCGCGTGCCGAAATTGGCGACCGCGTCGTGCCAGTGCGGCGTGCCGCCCTCCTCGACCGCGGCGCGGACGGCATAGACGCCGCCGGCGGGACGGAGATAGTCCTCGAGGAAAAGGTTGGCCGTGGGAAAGCCGATGGTGCGGCCGCGTTGGTCGCCGCGCTCGACGCGGCCGTCGATCTCCCAGAAGCAGCCGAGCAGCGCCGCCGCCGCGCGCGGCTCGCCGGCGACGAGATGCTCGCGAATGCGCGTCGAGGAATAGGCCGCGCCGCCGGCGGCGGCGACGGGATCGATCAGCGTGACGCCGAAGCCCGCGGCGGCGCCGCGCTCGGCGAGCAGGGCGGGATTGCCGCGGCGGCCATGGCCGAAGACGAAATCATAGCCGACGACGACGTGGCGGGCGCCGAGCCCTTGGACGAGGACGCCGGCGATGAATTCCTCGGCGCTGCGCCGGGCGAAGTCGAGATCGAAATGCAGCGTGAAGAGGAGGTCGACGCCGAGCGCCTCGATGCGCCGCGCCTTCGGGCGGAAGGGGGTGAGGCGGAAGGGCGGGTCCTGCGGCCGGAAGACGCGGCGCGGATGCGGCTCGAAGGTGAGCACGGCGTGCGGCGCGCCGAGGCGGCCGGCGATCGCGCCGGCCTCGCCGATGACGCGCTGATGGCCGAGATGGACGCCGTCGAAATTGCCGATGGCGACGACCGCGCCGCGGTCGCCGGCAGCGACCCTGTCGTGGCGGAAGATACGCATGGGGCGGAAAATATCGCGCGGTGCGCGCGAGGGATAGCGCCAGCCCGCCTAGCCTCGGGGCGGCACCATGACCAGAGCGTCGCCGTCGATGACCACCGTCTCGCCGACGCGGCACACCGTCTTCAGCACGACGCGCGCCTTGTCGCGAATGATGTCGGTGACGGTGACGCGCGCCTCGACGCGGTCGCCGATGCGCACCGGCGCGCGGAAGCTCAGATTCTGCGTCAAGTAGATGGTGCCGGGCCCGGGGAGCCGCGAGGCGATCGTGGTGGAAAGAAAGCTTGCCGACAGCATGCCGTGGACGATGCGGCCCTTGAAGCGGGTGGTGCGGGCGTAGGCCTCGTCGAGATGCACCGGATTATGGTCACCGGAAATGTCGGCGAACTGGACGACGTCCTGCTCGGAGACCACGTGCACGTAGCTCGCGGTCATGCCGACGACGAGGTCTTCGAGCGTATAGCCGGTCTCGCGCTCGGCGTCGGCGTGCGAATCGTCCATCGGGACACCTCGAACAAAACGGGCTTGCTGCTGCATGATGCGCCGGCCCCCGCCCGGCGTATTGCACTGCAAAGTAGCCGCGCCAGCGCGTGCCGGCAAGCGGCTGATACCCCTGGCCGACAAGTCAACGCCTGGAGGGCGATTTCGTCCCGCAGTGCAAAAACCTCTCAGCCGGGCCGCGGGCGCGGGTCGATCGGCAGCAGCGCGGCAAGAGCCAATTGCTCCTCGAGGAGCGCGGCGGCGGCGAGCAGCGCCGCCTCGCCGCGCGGCCGGCCGACGAGCTGCAGCCCCACCGGCAAGCCGCTGCGGGTGAAGCCGCAGGGCAGCGACAGGGCCGGGCAGCCGGTGAGCGTCACCGCGTAGCTCATGCCGAGCCAGTCGACGTAATTGTCGAAGCAGTGCCCCGCCACCGCCTCGACATAGCGCTGGTTGACGTCGAACGGCGGCACGATCACCGCGGGGGTCGCGAGCAGATCATATTCGCCGAAGAAGCCGGCGACGCGCTGATAGAGATGCGCGCGCTCGCGCAGAGCGCGGCCGACGGCATCGCCGTCGAGCTTCAGCCCCTTCTCGACGTTCCAGACGACGTCGGGCTTGATGCGGGCGCGATGCGCGGCGAGGAGCGGCGCGTAATTGGCGGCAAAGCGCACCGCGCGCAAGGTCTGGAAGATCTCCGAGGCGCCGCGGAAATCGGGCCCTTTCGCCTCCACCACGGCGCCGCGATCGGCAAAGCGGGCCGCGGCCGCCGCGGCGATGTCGGCGACCTCGGCATCGACCGGCAGGAAGCCCAAATCGCGCGAGAAGCCGATGCGGCGCGGCGGATGGGACGCCGCTTCAGCAACGGCATCGGCGAAGGCGCGCGCCGGCGGCTCGACCGAGAGCGGATCGCGCGGGTCGAACGCCGCCATGGCATCGAGCATCAGGGCGAGATCGCCGACATTGCGCGCCATCGGACCGGCGACAGAGAGCCCGTCATAGACGTGCTTTTGCGGGCCTTGCGGCACCAGCCCCGGGCTCGGCCGCAAGCCCACCACGGAGCAGAAGCTCGCCGGGATGCGCAGGCTGCCGCCGAGATCGGTGCCATTGGCGAGCCAGACCTCGCCGGTGGCGACCGCCACGGCAGCGCCGCCGGAGGACCCGCCGCAGGTCATCGCCGTGTTCCAGGGATTGAGCGTCCTGCCGAAGACCGGGTTGAAGGTGTTGGAGCCGGCGGCGAATTCCGGCGCGTTGGAGCGCGCCAGAACGATGCCGCCCTTGCGCTCCAGCGCCTCGACCTGGAGATCGGAGCGCGCCGGCACGTGATCGGCATAGATCGGCGAGCCCTGCGTGCTGCGCACGCCGGCGACATCCATCGAGTCCTTGATGGCAAGCGGCAGGCCGGCGAGCCAGCCGCGGCGCGCTTCCGGCGGCGGCACCGCGGCAAGCGCCCGCGCCCGGTCGCGCGCCCGCTCGGGGCACAGGATCGGCAGCGCGTTGACGGCGCCGTCCACGGCCTCGATGCGCGCCAGCGCCGCGTCGATGAGCTCGAGCGGCGAGACCGCGCGGCGCTCGAGCAGCGCCACCACCTGGCGCGCGGTCATGCGGATGAGCTCGTCGTTGCCAGTCATGTGCCAGCCTCCTGGGACGGACGCTAGCATTCCCGTCCGCCGCGGGCGAGCGCCCAGGATATTCGGCTTTCGCGACGGCGGGAGCGCGGCTAATCTCGCCGCCGCGATGGATGCCGCCGGCCCCCTGCCCTTGCGCGAGACCTGGTACTTCGTGCTGCCTGGCGCGGCGCTGGGCCGCGGGCGCATGCGGGCGAAGACCTTGCTGGGCGAAAGGCTGCTGCTGTGCCGCGGCCAGGACGGCATCGCCTTCGCGCTGCGCGACATCTGTCCCCATCGCGGCATCCCGCTGTCCTATGGCCGCTTCGACGGACGCGAGGTCGAATGCTGCTATCACGGCTGGCGCTTCGACGGTGCCGGACAGTGCACTGCCATTCCCTCGCTGGTGCCGGAGCAGGAGTTCGATCTGGGGCGCATCAAGGTGAAGTCCTATCCGCTGCGCGAGGTGCAGGGAAACCTCTGGGTCTATTTCGGCGAGGATCCCGCCGCGGCGCCGCCGGTGCCGGTGCTTCCCGATGTCGGCGAGCGCGCGCCCGACCTGTTCGAGAGCATGCGCTTTCCCTGCGCCATCGACCATGCGGTGGTCGGCTTGATGGACCCGGCGCATGGGCCCTTCGTCCATCGCGCCTGGTGGTGGCGCGGGCGGCACTCGATCCATGAGAAGGCGAAGGCCTTCGCGCCGGCGCCGTTCGGCTTCACGATGGTGCGCCACACGCCGTCACGCAACTCGAACGCCTATCGCCTCATCGGCGGCAAGCCCGAGACCGAGATCACGTTCCAGCTGCCGAGCGTCCGCGTCGAGCATATCCGCGCCGGGCGCCACGTCGTCGTCAACCTCACCGCGGTGACGCCGCTCTCGGAGAGCGAATGCGAGGTCAATCACGCGATCTACTGGACGCTGCCCTATCTCTCGGCGCTGAAGCCGCTGCTGCGGCGGTTCGCCCGCGCCTTCCTGCGCCAGGACCGCGACATCATGGCGATGCAGCAGCAGGGGCTGCGCCACGAGCCGCCGCTGCTGCTGGTCAACGACGCCGACACGCAGGCGCGCTGGTATCATCGCCTCAAGAACGAATATGCGCGCGCCCGCGCCGAAGGCCGGCCCTTCGTCAACCCGGTGAAAGAGCGCGTGCTGCGCTGGCGCAGCTGAGGAAAGGAGAGGCGGTGCAGAAGACGATGCGAACCCTGGTGCTTCTCGTCGCGCTATGTCTGCCGGCGGCAGCGGAGGCGGCGCCGATTCCCTGCTCGGACATTCCCGCGGCGCAGCAATACGTCGACCGACTCAAACCCGGGCCCGACCGGACCGAGGCGCAGCGCCATCTCGACCTCGCCAAAGAAGCCCACTCCAACGCCGCATGCGATAAGGAACTGCGCCAGGTCGACAAATATGCGCGCGCCGCCCGCGCCGCCGAGAACCGCGCCGATGCCCCGAAGCTGGCGCCGGCGACGGCACCGCATGTCCGCTGCGCCGATCTGCTGCATCAGGACCGGCCGGGCGGCTCCGACTACCACGGGCCGCCCGTACCAGGCTGTCCCAAGCGGTAAGCCAAGTCGTCAGTCGTCGGTTCTGGCTCTACTCGATCCGCTCGGAACGGCAACTGATTGAGCAACTGGATTGCAACCTGCTATTCGGCTGGTTTGTCGGCCTGGCGATGGATGCACCGGTGTGGGATGCCAGCACGTTCAGCAAGAATCGCGACCGGGTCGCTTGACATGCCCGACGACCTACGCGACTGGCTGGTGTTCATGGAACGCCCGCTTGCGGCCTGAGCCGCCGCGCCGGCAGCGCGAGTTCGCTAAACTTGTTCGCTCACTCCAGCAGTAGGACGCCACCATGAGCATTCGCGTCGGCATTGTCGGGATCAGCGGTTTTGGCGGCGGCGAGGCGATGCGCCTGGTCGCGAGCCACCCGTCTTTCGAGCTAGTCTACGCCGCGGGCGAGGGCAGCGCCGGCAGCCGGTTGGTGGACCGCTTCCCCGGTGTGCCGGCCAAGCTGGCCGAGCTGGTGATCGAGAAGTGGGACCCTGTGACCCTGCCGAAGCTCGACGTGCTGTTCGCGTCGCTGCCCACGGGCGCCTCGGCCGCGGCGCTGGCGCGCGTGCCTAGGGACGTGAAGATCGTCGATATCGGCGGCGACCACCGCTACGTCGAGGGTTTGGCGTACGGCCTGGCCGACGTCT
>DASQSR010000519.1:0-12560 GCA_035642295.1 Allostellaceae bacterium
TGTTCCCGCGCAATTCCGCGAAACTCGCGTCGACGTCCTGCACGAGACGATCCGCCGCATCGCGCTCGGCAGCCTCGTCACCCTCGGCGAGGACGGGTTGATGGCGAGCCACGCGCCGATGCTGGTCGATGCCGCCCCGGCGCCCTTCGGCACGCTCACCGGCCATGTCGCGCGCGCCAATCCGCAATGGCGCACGGCAAAGCCCGAGGTGGCGGCGCTGGCGATCTTCACCGGCCCCGAGGGCTATATCTCCCCGGCCTTGTATGCGACCAAGCGTCAGACCGGCAAGGTTGTGCCGACCTGGAACTACGTCGCGGTCCATGTCCGCGGCCGGCTCCGCTTCTTCGACGACCGGGAGCGGCTGCGCGCCATCGTCACGCGCCTCACCGAGACGCACGAGGCCGGCCGCGCCCAGCCCTGGCAGGTGGCCGATGCGCCCGCCGACTACATCGACGCCATGCTGAAGGCGATCATCGGCTTCGAGCTCACCATCGAGACGCTCGAAGGCAAGTGGAAGATGAGCCAGAACCGCCCTGCCGAGGACCGTGCCGGCGTCATCGCCGGCCTCGGCGACCACGCCCCCGACCTCGCCGCCCTCGTCGCCGAGCGGAACAAAGACTAGGACTTAGCGAAGGCTAGCGCGCGCTATCTGATGCGTGTGCGCCCCTCGCCCTTGAGGTCAAGGCGAACGCGCTACGCGCGTTCGTCCGCGGCGGCGGCAGCGATTGCGCAGCAATCGCGGAAGCCGCACGGCGCAGGCTAGCCCCGGCGCCAGGAAAGAGCGAACGCCCGGTAGCGCGGGGAAAGCCGCCCCTTCAAAAGGCGACGCTAAACCGCCCGGACCTCGACGACTTCCGGCACGTAGTGGCGCAGCATGTTCTCGATGCCGGCCTTCAGGGTCGCGGTCGAGCTCGGGCAGCCGGAGCAGGAGCCCTGCAGGTGGAGATAGACGACGCCGTCCTCGAAGCGGTGGAAAATGATGTCGCCGCCATCCTGCGCCACGGCCGGGCGCACCCGCGTCTCGAGGAGTTCGCGGATCTGCTGCACCACTTCGCCCTCGTCCTCGCCGGCTTCGCCCGCTTGGGCTTCGCCGAGAAGGACCGGCTGGCCGGCGGTGAAATGCTCCATGATGGCGCCGAGCACCGAGGGCTTCAGCTGATACCAATCGGTGTCGCCGTCCTTGCTGACGGTAATGAAATCGGCGCCAAGGAAGACGCCGGTGACGCCGGGCAGGGCGAACAGCCGCTCGGCCAGCGGCGAGCGCTCCGCCGCGGCGCGGTCGGGGAAATTCGCCGTGCCCTGCTCCATCACCCCCCGTCCCGGCAGGAATTTGAGCGTCGCGGGATTGGGGGTCGCCTCGGTCTGGATGAACATCGCTGCCTCTCGCCCTCGCTGGGCCGTTACCTTGGGTCAAGTCCGCGCCAAGTCAAGGGGAGTCGTCAGTTCTCAGTTGTCAGTCGGCAGTTTTCCGTTAGCCCTCTGCCCGGGCCGCCGCCATACTGGATGACGGCTGATAGCTGATAACTGACCACTGACAACTCGCCATGGCCCCCTTCGACTTCACCGCCAAATCCGTCTTCGTCGCCGGCGGCAGCAGCGGCATCAATCTCGGCATTGCCGATGCCTTTGCCGCTGCCGGCGCGAGCCTCGCCATCGCCAGCCGCTCGGCCGAGCGCGTCGCCGGCGCGGTGGCCGAGCTCAACCGCCACGGCGGCAAGGTGCTGGGGCATAGCGCCGATGTCCGCGATTACGCCGCGATCACCGCGGCGCTGGCCGCTTGCCATGACGCGTTCGGCGCCATCGACGTGCTCGTCTCCGGCGCCGCCGGCAATTTCCCGGCGCCGGCGCTCGGCATGTCGGCCAACGCCTTCAAGGCGGTGGTCGATATCGATCTCCTCGGCACCTTCAACGTGCTGCGCGCCGGCCATCACTATCTCCGGAAGCCCGGCGCGTCGGTGCTCGTGATCTCGGCGCCGCAATCCTTCAACCCGATGCCGCTGCAGGCGCATGCTTGCGCCGCCAAGGCCGGCTGCGATCAGCTGATGCGCGTCCTTGCCATGGAATGGGGCGGCGACGGCATCCGCGTCAATTCGATCGCCCCCGGGCCGATCGCCGATACCGAGGGCTTCCGCCGCCTCAGCACGCCGGAGATGCGGCAGAAGATGGAGAGCCGCATTCCGCTGCGCCGCTTCGGCACGCTGGCGGATTGCGCGCAGCTCGCGCTCTTCCTTTCATCGCCGCTCGCCGCGTGGATCACCGGCGCGCTCATCCCCGTCGACGGCGGCTGGTCGCTCTACGGCGCCGGCCTCTCCTCGACCCAGATGGCGCTTGAGGCCGGGACCGTGCCGGGCCGCTCGTGAGCGGCCCTGTCGCGCCAACTTCCCCGTGATCGCCAATGCGCGCATGTACAGCGTCACGCCGGAAGTGGCGCGGCTGTGGCGCGCGCTGCTCGAAGCCCTCGCCGCGCGCGCCGGCGTCGCGCTCGCCGTCATCGATCATCCGCCGCCGGCGCCGATCGCGGCGCTCTGGGCGCGCCCCGACATGGCCGCAGTCCTCATGTGCGGCCTCCCCTACAGCCTTGCGGCGCCGCCGCCGGCGCTGCTGGCGGCGCCGGTGCCGGCGCTGCCGGCCTATGGCGGCGAGGCGCTCTATTGGAGCGAGTTCGTGGTGCGCGCCGAGAGCCGCTACCAGCGCCTCGAGGACACCTTCGGCACCCGCATCGCCTTCACCACGCCCCATTCCCAGTCGGGCTATGCCGCGGCGCTTTGCCATCTGATGCCGGCGGCCGGCGCAACGCCGCTCTACCGCGAGGTCGTGGCGCCGGCGGTAACGCCGCTCGGCGCGGTCGCCGCGGTGCGCGAAGGACGCGCCGATGTCGCGCCCGTCGATGGCTTCGCCCTCGACCTCTTGCGCCACCATGCGCCGGCGCTCATTGCCGGCCTTCGCTCCGTGGCGCGGACGGCGCCGACCGCCATTCCGCCTTTCGTTGCCGCGCCGCCGCCCTCGCCGGCGCTGCGCGCCGCGTTTCTCGACGCGCATGACGATCCGGCGCTGCGGCCGCTCTTGGACGGGCTGCTGCTCCAGCGTTTCGCCCCGGCGAGCCCCGACGACTACGCACCGCTGGCCGAGCGCCTCGCCGCCGCGCACGCCTTCTGGCGCCGCCGCACGCTCGCCGCCGCCATCGATCCCGCCTTCGCCCTCTGAGGCCTGGCCGCGCGCGGCCAGGCGTGACAGCCGCCCGGCCATGGTGTAGACGTGTATAGACAGGAGGGCCATGGCGCAGAGCTCACTCCCGCTGCTGCGGCGCGGGGCCGGCGACAGGGGCGGCGGCGACGCGCGCGCGCCGGTGCTCGAATTCGAGCGCATCGTCCAGGACTTCCGCGCGCCGCAGGGCGGCGGCGCGCGGCGCGTCCTCGACGGCATCTCATTCCGGGTGCGACCCGGGCAGTTCACCGCCGTCGTCGGGCCGAGCGGCTGTGGCAAGAGCACGCTGCTCCAGATGGCCGCGGGTCTTCTCGCCCCGACCTTGGGCGCGGTGCGGCATGGCGGCGCGCCGGTCGCCGGCATCAACCGCGCCGTCGGCTTCGTGCCGCAGCAGGCGCAGCTGCTGCCGTGGAAGACGCTGCGCGAGAATGTCGAGCTGCCGCTGGTGCTGCGCCGGGTCCCGGCGGCGGAGCGCGCCGCCCGGCGGGAGGAGATGCTGGCCGCGGTCAGCCTTGCCGGCTTCGAAGATCATTACCCCCATCAGCTCTCGGGTGGCATGCAGAAGCGCGCTTCGATCGCGCGCACGCTGATCTACCGCCCCGACGTGGTGCTGATGGACGAGCCCTTCGGCGCGCTCGACGCGCAGACGCGCATGGTGATGCAGAACGATCTGCAGGCGCTGGCATCGCGGCAGAGCACCACCATCCTGTTCGTCACCCACGACCTGACCGAGGCGATCCTGCTCGCCGACAATGTCGTGCTGCTGAGCCGCCAGCCGACGCGCTTGAAGGCCGACATCGCCATCCCGCTCGAGCGGCCGCGCAACGTCTTCCAGCCCTTCCACACCACCGGCTTCGCCGAGCTCTACGACCGCGTCTGGTCGATCTTCCAGGCGGAGATCGCGCCGGGCGAGGGAGCGGCGGCGTCATGACGCCCACCTCTCCGCCATCGGCCGCCACGGCGGCGGGACCGCTCGCCGCGGGCCGCGTTGCCGCGCCGTCGCGGCGCTGGGTCGCGCGGCTCCTTGCGCTCCTTCCCGGCGTCGTCCTGCTGCTGTTCTGGCAATGGGCTTCGGGGCGCCTCATCCGCACGATCTATGTGAGCCGGCCCAGCGACATCGCGATCCGCCTCTACCAGGCCTTCGCCACCGGCGAGATCCTGCCGGACCTCGTTACCACCGCGGAAGAGCTGGTGCTCGGCTATGTCATCGGCGTCGCGCTCGGCGTGCTCGCCGGCTACGGGCTCGGGCGCGCGCCCCGCCTCGCTGCGATCTTCGAGCCCTATGTCATGGCCTTCTACGGCATTCCCAAGATCGCGCTCGCGCCGCTCTTCATCATCTGGTTCGGCATCGGGCTCTGGTCGAAGGTGGCGCTGGCGGCGACGATGGTGTTCTTCCTCGTCTTCTACAACGTCTACATGGGCGTGCGGGCCGTCGACCGCGAGCTGGTCAGCCTCACGCTGCTGATGGGGGCGAGCGAGAGCCAGCTCACGCGCCATGTCTTCCTCCCGGCCGCCGCGCCCTTCGTCATCATGGGCATGCGCATGGCGATCCCCTACAGCGTCATCGGCGTCATCGTCGGCGAGTTCACCTCCTCGGTGCAGGGCCTCGGCCTCTTCATCAGCCAGGCCTCGTCCAACTACGACCCGGCCGGGGTCTTCGCCGGCATTGCTTTGCTGCTGCTTTTCGTCGTCCTCGCCAATGCCGGCGCCGCGCGGCTGGAGAAGCGCCTGCTGCGCTGGCGCCCGCCGCCCGCCGGCGGCGTCCAACACGAGATCTGAGGGGGTAGGAATGAAGCGGACGGGATCGCGCCTCATGGCTGTTCTTGCTCTCCTGCTCGTTGCGCTGCCGGCGCTGCCCGCGGCGGCGCAGCAGGCGACGGTGCGGATCGGCCAGTCCGTGCCGACGCTGAGCTTCCTGCCGCTCTACGCCGCCCGCGCGCTCGACGCATTCGGCCACGAAGGTCTTCATCTCGAGTTCGTCGCCATCCGCGGCGGCGATCCGCCGGCGCTGGCGGCGCTCGATTCCGGCGATATCGATTTTGCCGCCGTCGGCTCCGATACCGTGCTGGCGGCGCTCGCCAAGGGGCAGCCCTTTCAATTCGTCTATTCCCTGATGTCGGAGGTGTCGCTCGAGCTCGTCGTCTCCAACGACTTCCTGAAGCGCGCCGGGGTCAGTCCCGCCGATCCCCTGCAGAAGCGCATCAAGGCGCTGAAGGGCGCCACCATCGGCGTCAGCGCCGTCGGCGGCGCGCAGGACCGGATGGCGCGCTGGCTCGTGGCGCAAGGCGGCCTCGACCCGCAGCGCGATCTCAAGGTGGCGCTGATCGGGCCGCCGCCCGCGATCCACGCCGCGCTCGAGCATGGCGAGATCGATGGCTTCGTCCTGTCGCCGCCGGAAGGCAGGCTCACCGAGGATGCCGGCGTCGGCCGGGTGCTGATCCGCTTCGGCGCCGAATTCGCCGATCTCCGCTCGCTTCCCTATCTGGTGCTGGTGGCGAAGAAGCCGCTCGACGCCAAACAGCGCGATCTCGCCGTCCGCACGGCGCGCGCGCTTCAAGCCGCCAGCCGCGCGGTCTTGGCCGATCCCGGGCGCGTCGCCGCCGCCATCCAGGCGCAGTTCTATCCGAAGCTGAAGCCGCAAGTGGTTCTCGCCGCGATCGACGCGATGAAGGGCGGCATCGCCGGCGGCGGGGGCATGGATGTCGCGCAGGTGCGGCGCCTGCTGCAATTGACCAACGCCACCGGCGAAGCGGTGAAGCTCGATCCGGTGCCGGGCGCGCACGGCTTCTGGACCGACTCTATCGTCGCCGCGGCGCAAAAAGGCCCATGATCCCAGAATGGCAGGGAACGCCGTGAAGCGCCTCGCCCGCGCCGCGTCGGAGCGGCGCCCTGGCGCCGCCGTGCCGAAGCCGCTCTATCAGCAGGTCAAGGACTTCGTCATCGCCGAGATCGCCGCCGGCGCGCTGGCGCCCGGGGCGCGGCTCCCGTCCGAGCAGGAGCTCGTCCGCGCGCTGGGCGTCAGCCGCATGACCGCCAACCGCGCGCTGCGCGAGCTCTACGCGCAAGGCGTGCTGACGCGCGTTCCCGGCGTCGGCACCTTCGTCGCCGCGCCACGCAGCGAAGGCGAGCTGCTCGAGGTCCGCAACATCGCCGCCGAGATCCGCGAGCGCGGCGGCCGCTATTCCAGCATCGTCCATCAGCTCGCCGAGATTGCCGCCACGGCGGCGGTGGCCGAGGCGCTGGGGCTCAGCGAGGGCGCGCCGGTCTTCCGCTCGGTCATCGTCCATTGCGAGAACGGCGCCCCGCTCCAGCTCGAGGATCGCTTCGTCAATCCCGCGGCGGCGCCCGGCTATCTCGGCGCCGATTTCTCCCGCCGCACGCCCAATGAGTACCTGAGCGACTTCATTCCGATCAGCGAGGTCGAGCACGTCGTCGAGGCTATCCTGCCCGACCGCCGCACGCAGAAGCTGCTCGGCGTCCCGGCGCAGGAGCCGTGCCTGCGCCTTTATCGCGTCACCACCTCGTTCGGCCGCAAGGTGACCTGCGTCTGGCTCACCCATCCCGGCAGCAAGTACCGCATGGTCGCCCGCTTCACCCCCGGCCGCCTGCGCGGCGTCCCGCGCGGCGGGGACTGAGGCGCCGCCCCGGCGCGCGAATGTCGGCGGCCGCCGCTGCGCCGCGATTCCAGGGATGATCTCCGGCGGCGGGGATCCTATTCTCATGGCATGACAGGCGGCGCGCGGAAATGGGTCGCCGAGAAGGAGGAGCGATGAAAGTTGCGATCCTCGACGACTATCAGAATGTCGCGCTTGCCATGGCGGACTGGTCATCGGTTGCGCGCCGGGCGGAGATCGTCGTCTTCAACGACCATCTCGCCGACCCGGATGCGGTCGTCGCCCGGCTGCTCCCGTTCGACGCGGTCTGCGTCATGCGCGAGCGGACGCCGCTGCCGCGCGCGGTGATCGAGCGCCTGCCGCGGCTGAGGCTGATCGCTTCGACCGGGTCGCGCAACGCGGCGATCGACCTGCGCGCCGCCGAGGAGCGCGGCATTCGCGTCACCGCCACCGGCTACCGCTCGACGCCGACGATCGAGCTCACCTGGGCGCTCATTCTCGCCGCCGCGCGCCATCTGGTGCGGGAGAGCACTTCCGTCCGCCAGGGCGGCTGGCAGACTTCCATCGGCCGCGAGCTCGACGGGCGCGTGCTCGGCATTCTCGGCCTCGGCAATATCGGCGGGCAAGTCGCGCGCATCGCTCTCGCCTTCGGCATGAAGGTCGTTGCCTGGAGCCAGAACCTGACCGCCGACGCCGCGGCGGCGGCGGGCGCCACTCTGGTCGCCCGGGAGGAGCTGTTCCGCATTGCCGATGTGGTGACCATCCATCTGATCCTGAGCAAGCGCACGCGCGGCCTGGTGGGCGCCGCCGAGCTCGCGCTGATGAAGCCGACCGCGCTGCTCGTCAACACCTCGCGCGGCCCCATCGTCGACGAAACCGCCCTCGTCGCCGCCCTGACCGCGCGCGCGATCGCCGGCGCCGCCCTCGATGTCTTCGATGCCGAGCCCTTGGCCGCCGATCATCCCTTCCGCCGCTTGGACAATGTGCTGGCGACGCCGCATATCGGCTATGTCGCGGAAGATCTCTACCGCACCTTCTACGGCGACGCGGCGGCCCGCATCGCCGCCTGGCTCGACGAGGTCGCTGAAAGCCCGCGCGGCTGAGCCGCCGGCGCAAGACGGGTCCAAGAACGGAGGAGCGGGTGATCCCCTACCGCTCGGCAGCTTCTGCTAACGACACGGCTCGGCGGCGTAGCGCGCGTCGCCGGCTCTGGCTTAGCTTGCGCAAAAGGCGCTCGTCGGCGGTAACCAACGGGCAGTCGTTCGCGACCGCCAAGGCCAGGTAGATGCAGTCATAAGCGGGGTGGTCCAGCTCGATCGCCATGCGGGCTGCGCTTTCGAGCAAGGACCGCATCGGCAGCAGCTCGATGTCGACGCCCTGAAGCAACCCTGCGGCAATCACAGCCTCCTCCTTGGCAAGTTCGCGCCGTTGGACTTTCTTCCAGAGGATATTGGCGCATTCCGCCACCAGGAGGTCCGGCGCGATCAGCTTCGCTCTCTGCCGAAGGGCGAGGGCCTCGGACGTCCCCTGCTCCTCGACGACCCATTTGATGGCGATGCTGGCGTCGATGACGAGCGTGCTCACCGCTCGTCGCGTCCCTCGCGGAGCAGTATCTCGGAGGGTGTCTGCGTCCGGCGCCTCGTCAGTTTCCGCAGGTCGGCAGCGAGCGCATCGAACGAAGGTTCGATCTCGGCGGCGAGAGCCTGACGCAGAATTTCCCGATGCTCGGCTTCAGTCGAGCGGCCATGCCGGGCGGCGCGCCGTTTCAGCCTGGCGATCAACTCGTCATCCAAATTGCGCACGTGCAAGTTGCCGGCCATCGGAAGGCCATTGAGATCGTTGAGATCAATGATCTCAAATCTCGAGGCGCGCGTCAATTGGGTCGGCGCAAGACGCGCCGCGCCTATTCCGCCGCCTCCTGCGCGGCGATGAGGCGCGTCACCAGCGCGCGCAGCGCCGCCGGCTTCACCGGCTTGTTGAGGACGCGCAGGCCCTGCCGGTGTGCGGCCTCCCTGACCGAGGCGGAGCGGTCCGCCGTGATCAGGATCGCCGGCAGCAGCACGCCGCAGCGCTGCCGCAGTTCCGCGAGCGAGCGCAGCCCGTCGGCCTCGGCGTTGAGGTGATAGTCGACGATGACCGCATCCAGCCGGGCGAGCTCGGCGGCGTCGAGCCGGAGCGCCTCGGCCAGGCCGGCGGCGAGATGGACGCGGCAGCCCCAGCCCTCGAGCAGCATGCGCATGCCGTCGAGCACGCCCGGCTCGTCGTCGATGCACAGGATGCTGGCGCCGGCGAGGCTCGGCAGCGCCGTGGCGGCGCCGGTGCGCGGCGGCGGAACGGCGGCGGTGCTCCGCGGCAGCTCGACGGTGAAGCGCGTGCCGCGCCCCGGCGCCGAACGGAACGCGACGGGATGATCGAGCACGCGCGCCATCCGGTCGACGATCGAGAGGCCGAGCCCGACGCCGGTCTCGCCGCCCGCCGTTGCCGGAAAGCGCTGGAACTCGCGGAAGACGAGGTCCTGCTTGTCGAGCGGAATGCCGCTGCCGGTGTCGAGAATGGCGATGGCGACGCGCCCGCCGCGGCGCCGCGCGCCCATCAGCACCTTGCCGGTCGAGGTGTAGCGGATCGCGTTCGACAGCAGGTTCTGCAGGATGCGCCGCAGCAGCCGGCGGTCGCTGTTGACGGCGAGCGTCGTCGGCACGACGCGCAGCTCGAGCCCCTTGCGCTCGGCCAGCGGCGCGAACTCGACCCTGAGGCTGTCGAAGAGGTCGCCGAGGCGCATGTCTTGGCGCTCGGCCGTCAGCTTCCCCGCATCGAGCCGCGAGATGTCGAGCAGCGCGTCGAGAATCTCCTCGACCGCCCCCAGCGAGGTGTCGATCTTCACCGCCAGCGCGCCGTCGACCCCGTCGCGGCTGCGCTGCGGGCGGCCCTGCTGCTCGATCAGGCTCGAGAGATAGAGCCGCGCGGCATTGAGCGGCTGCAGCAGGTCGTGGCTCACCGCGGCGAGGAAGCGCGTCTTGCCGAGATTGGCCTCCTCGGCCGCCACTTTCGCCTCTCTCAGCTCGGCATTGAGCCGCGTCAGCTCGGCGGTGCGCTCGTTGACGCGCTGCTCGAGCAGCTCGTTGGCGGCGGCGAGCTGCTCCGCCGCCTCGACATGCTGCGTCACCTCCGAATAGGTCGTGACATAGCCGCCGCCGGGCATCTCCGTCGTGCGGATGTCGAGCACCGTGCCGTTCGGCCGGCGCCACTGGAAGCTGGCGCCGCCGGCGGCGACGAACACCTCGAGGCGGTCGGCAATGATCGTCTCGACCGCGCCCGGCCCGTATTCGCCGCGCTCCGCCTTGAAGCGCACGATCTCCTCGAGCGAGACGCCCACCCGGGTCAGCGCCGCCGGCAGGTCGATCAGCTCGCGGAACTGCCGGTTCCAGCAGGCGAGCCGCAGGTCGCGGTCGAAGACGCTGATGCCCGGACGGACGTTCTCCAGCGTCGCTTGCAGCAGGTCGCGGTTGTACTGGATGGCGGCGGTGGCGTCGTCGAGGAGGCGCAAGGCGCCGTCCATGCCGAGGTTCTGCCGCTCCAGCGCCAGCGCCATCACCAGCCGCGCCGAGGGGGCGCCGATCGCGCTCGCCAGCAGGCGCTCGGCATGCCGCACGAGCTGGATGTCCGCCGGCGCCGCGCCGAAGCCTTCGCCGGGCGGCGCCAGGAACTCGGCGAAATCGCGCGCGACGCGGTCGGCGCCGAGATATTGCGCGACCAGCGCCGCCAGCTCCGCGACGCGGATCGGCCCCGGCCAGACGCGGGAGGTGAAATGCGCCTCGGTCGCGTCGGCGTCGATGAAGGCATTGGCCTGGACGCGCTCGATGACGCGGGCGGAGGCGAAGTGCGAGCCGGCGATGAAGCCGCCGATATTCGCCACGAGGCTCCAGAACACGCCATGCGTCAGCGGATCGAAGCGGACGCCGAACAGCGCTTCGGGCCGCAGGAAGGCAAGGCCGAAGGGCCCGTCCCGCAGCAGCCCCGCCGGCGCCCAGCCGCCATGCGCCAGCGACGGCAGCAGCAGCGTGTAGGCCCACACCCCGAAGCCGGCGAGCACCCCGGCGAGCGCGCCCTTGGCGTTGGCGCCGCGCCAGATGAGGCCGCCGAGCAGCGGCGGCGCGATCTGCGCGATGGCGGCAAAGCTGATGAGGCCGATGGACGCCAGGGCCAGGCTGTCGCCGATCAGCCAGTAATAGCAGTAGCCGAGCAGCAGGATGCCGAAGATGGCGGCGCGGCGAATGTGCCGGATCAGCCGCCCCATGTCGCGCCGCTCGGCGAAGCCGAGGCGGCGATGGAGCAGCAGCGGCATCACCAGGTCGTTGCTCACCATCTTGCTGATCGCGATCGAGCAGACGATGGCCATGCCGGTCGCGGCCGAAAGCCCGCCGATGAAGGCGAGGATCGCGAACCCGACCTGGTGCGCCGCCAGCGGCAGCGCCAGCACGAACGTGTCGCTGTCGACGGCGGGCGGGAAGGTGCTGAGGCCCGCGACCGCGATCGGAATGACGAAGACGTTGATCGCCACCAGATAGAGCGGGAACAGCCACGCCGCCTTGTCGAGATTGCCGGGATCGGTGTTCTCGACCACGGTGACGTGGAACTGGCGCGGCAGGCACAGGATGGCTGCGACCGAGAGCGCGCACATCGTCATCCAGCTCGTGCCGTCGATGCCCTCGAGGAAGACGCGGCGCAGCGCCGGCTGCTGCGCAATCCGTCCGCCGAGGTCGCCGAAGCCGCCGAACATGCCCCAGGTCACGAACGCGCCGACGGCGATGAACGCCAGCAGCTTGACCGTCGATTCGAAGGCGATGGCGAGGATCAGCCCCTCGTTGTGCTCGGTCGCATCGACATGGCGCGTGCCGAACAGCGCGGCGAAGAGGGCCAGCAGCAGCGCCACCGCTAGCGCGGTGTAGAGCGGCGCCGGCTGGCTCTGGAACGCCGCCAACCCGGTCGCGGGATAGCTCATCAGCACCGTGAAGCTGACCGAGACCGCCTTGAGCTGCAGCGCGAGGTAGGGCAGCGTCCCGATCGCCGCGATCACCGTCACCGCCGCCGCGAGCCATTGGCTCTTGCCATAGCGCGCGGCGATGAAATCGGCGATCGAGTTGATGTTGTGGCTCTTGGAGATGCGGATGAGCCGGCCCAGCAGCGGCCAGCCCAGCGCGAACACCAGGATCGGTCCGACATAGATCGCGAGGAAGTCATAGCCCGTCTTGGCCGCCAGCCCGACGCTGCCGTAGAACGTCCACGACGTGCAGTAGACCGCCAGCGACAGCGAATAGATGATCGGCTTGGCCTTGGCCCGGCCGCGGCGCCGCGCCCGCCGGTCGCCCCAATAGGCGAGCCAGAACAGCAGCCCGACATAGCCGAGCGACAGCGCCAGAATGGCCCAGCCGCGTATCATGGCGCCTCCCCCGCCGCTACGCCCGCCGATGATCGCCGCTCGCGCGGCTTTGGTCCAGGCGCATTGAATTCCAATAATATTCCCGCCCTCCCCGCGAAAGCGGGGACCCAGGAGCAGCGCCCGGCCATTACGCCCGAAGCCCTGGATGCCCGCTTTCGCGGGCACGGCGCAATCTATTGACTTACCTCATCTTTCCATCATTTCCGCGAAAGATGGACCACAGAGGCAATGAGGCGGTGAGAAGATCAAATTGTTAGTGGCCTTCATGAAAGTCGTGATTCGGCCAAGGACTCCGGATTGCGCCA
>DASQSR010000520.1:0-5599 GCA_035642295.1 Allostellaceae bacterium
GCCGCCGGCGGCACGCCGCGGCTGCGCCGCCGGCTCGGGCGCGGCTCGGCGGCGTCGCCGCGAAAGGCGACCGGCACCTCGCCGCGCAGCACGGCCGGCGCGGTTTCCGAGAGATGCAGCCCGCCATGGCCCTCGATATCGACATCGAGATGGCCTTGCGCCACGAGCTGGCGGAACACCGATTGCCATTCGCGCTTGTCGAGCTCGGTGCCGACGCCGAAGGTCTTGAGCTTGTCGTGGCCGAAGCGCTGCACGCGCTCGGTGACCTCGCCGCGCAGCACGTCGACGAGGTGGCCGACGCCGAAGCGCTGCCCGGTACGGAAGACGGCGGAAAGCGCCTTCTGTGCCGCCACCAGCCCGTCCCAGACCCGCGCCGGGCGCAGGCAGTTGTCGCAATTGCCGCACGGCGGATGGTCGCGCTCGCCGAAATAGCCCAGCAGCACCTGGCGGCGGCAGCTCGCCGTCTCGCAAAAGCCGAGCAGCGCGTTGAGCTTGTGGCGCTCGATGCGGCGCTGGCGCTCGTCGAGGGCGGCGGCGTCGAGCAGCGCCAGCAACGCGGTCACGTCCTGCATGCCATAGGTCATCCAGGCATCGGCCGGCAGGCCGTCGCGCCCGGCACGGCCGGTCTCCTGGTAATAGGCTTCGAGGCTCTTGGGCACGTCGAGATGAGCGACAAAGCGCACATTGGGCTTGTCGATGCCCATGCCGAAGGCGACGGTGGCGACGATGATGATGCCTTCCTCGCGCAGGAAGCGCTCCTGGTTGCGCTCGCGCATCGCGGCATCGAGGCCGGCGTGATAGGGGAGCGCCACCCGCCCCCGCTCGGCGAGCCAGGCCGCCACCTCCTCGACGCGGCGGCGCGACAGGCAATAGACGATGCCGGCGTCGGTCGGGTGCTCGGATGCCAGGAACTGCAGCAGCTGCGCCTTGGCCTCGGCCTTGGCGACGACGCGATAGCGGATATTGGGCCGGTCGAACCCGGCGGCGAAGATGCGCGCCGCCTCGAGCTTGAGGCGCGCCAGGATGTCGCTGCGCGTCGGCCCGTCCGCGGTCGCGGTCAGCGCCAGCCGCGGCACCTCGGGAAAGCGCTCGTGCAGCACCGAGAGCTGGCGGTATTCCGGCCGGAAATCATGGCCCCATTGCGAGACGCAATGCGCCTCGTCGATGGCGAAGAGCGCGAGACGGCAGCGCGCGAGCAGGTCGAGGCAGCGCGACGTCACCAGCCGCTCGGGCGCCACATAAACGAGATCGACCGCGCCCTGGCGCATCGCCTGCTCGATATCGGCGGCCTCGGCCGCGGACAAGGTCGAGTTGAGATAGGCGGCGCGCACGCCGGCCTGGCGCAGCGCATCGACCTGATCCTTCATCAAGGCGATGAGCGGCGAGACGACGACGCCGAGCCCCGGCCGCACCAGCGCCGGAATCTGGTAGCAGAGCGACTTGCCCCCGCCCGTCGGCATCAGCACCAGCGCATCGCCACCTTCGATCACATGCTCGATGATCGCCTGCTGCTGGCCGCGGAACGCGTCATAGCCGAAGACCGTACGCAGCACCTCGAGCGCGCGCCCGGTGCCGCTGTCGACCGGCTCGTTCCGCGCCGCGCTTCCCCCCGCTTCCATCCTCCGGCCGTCCCGTGTGTGCCCTTGCCGCGGCGATGCTACAAGCTGCCCGCGCCGGACACCACACGCCGCCGCGCGCCGTCAGCAAAAGTTTAACCTGTTGCGCCAAGACTGGCGTGCTCGAGGGAGACCTTGGGGCATGAAGACGCTCGAACCGGCCGGCACGATCGACGAGGCGCTGCTCGCCGCGCCGCATGACCAGACGAATCGGCGCTTCATCGCCGCCTGGCTCGGCTGGCGCGGCGCGACGCGGCGGCTGCCGCGGCGCTCGATGGTCGAGCTCGCCGACATCAAGGAGCTGCTCGGCCGCGTCATGCTGTTCGAGCTGCTGGGGCCAGACGAGATCCGGGTCAAGGTGGCGGGCAGCCAGCTGCGCGACCACGCCGATTTCGAAGCGACCGGCCGAAACCTTGCCGACCTCACCCCGCCCGAGGAATGGCCGATCCGCCGCTGGCGCATGAACGAGGCGGCAAGGCTCCCCTGCGGCGCCCACATGGTCAACATCGACACACAGACGCGCAGCGGCGAGGGCGCCGCCTTCGAGACCTTGACCCTGCCGATCGAGCCCGACGAGCCCGGCAAGCCGCCGCTGCTGATGAGCAATATTGCGGTCTTGGGCGGCGTCTATGATCCGCCCGCCGAGGGCCGGCCGCAGGTTTTCCACATCCCCGAGCAGTTCCGCTTCCGCTTCCTCGATCTCGGCGCCGGCATTCCTACGACGACGATGCCCTGAGGCGCCCCTTCGGGCGCGTCTCCCCAGTCTAATCAGCTCCACGCTTCGGAGGACTTATGCCCGCTCGTGTCACGAAGCGATTGTCGGCGGCCACTCAATCGAAGGTCCGCCTATCGCAGATGATCGGACGCAACGCGAGCGTCGTCCCGACCGCCGCTCGTGACCCGAAACGGACGTTGCGTGCGCTCGGCTGCGTTCTCCAGGCCATCATGCAGGGCGCTACACACTGCGATTTCCGGTTCAAGGAGCGGAAATAGTCGCTGGGGCCGCCGGCGCTATTCGCGAAGCGGGAACTCAGGGAATTTTTGGGACCTCGGCACAGATCTGGCACGAGGACTGAAGAGCGCCTTTTCGTTGGTGGCATCCTCGACCGTTTGTTCCGCCTTACGAGCCGATCGCCGCGTGCGGCGAATCTCGGTCGGCGGCCTGCCGTAGACTTCAGCAAAGACGGAGTTGAACCGTCGCAGGCTCCCGAATCCCGCCCGCATCGCGATCTCAGTCATCGGCAACCCGGTCTCGTCGAGGAGGCGTTCGGCTCGCTGCACGCGTGCGGTCCTTGCCACTTTTGAAGGACTAGCCTGGAGATAGCGCGCGAATAGTCGAGTCAGCTGTCTTGATCCCACGCCGAGGCACTGGGCCAGGCGCTCCACAGTGGCTCCCTCCTGATCGAGTGCTCCCTCCTCGGCGATGAGCCGCAGCGCCCGCTCGACGGTCGCCCGGCTGCCGATCCAGGCGCTGCAAAATGGAGCGGTTTCGGGCCGGCAGCGCAGACACGGGCGGAAGCCAGCCGCCTCTGCCGCGGCGGCCGACGGGAAGAACGAAACGTTGGCCGACCTGGCGGGGCGCACCGGACAGACCGGACGGCAGTAGATGCCCGTCGTGCGGACGCCGGTATAGAACCGACCGTCATAGTCGGCGTCTCGCGCCAAGCGCGCCCGATCACATTCCGCAAAGTCGAGCGACATGCGCGCGATAATACTCGCTGCCGCTCCTTTGTCAGACGGCCTTTTGGGGATGGAGTCCGGTTTTGGCCAGCAACAGCACCTTGGTTGCACTACATCTGACGGCAGGCATTCAAGGGCGGTAATCGCCTGCCCTTAGGCGCTTTGGTCACGTACGCCAAACGGCTCGCGGGAGAGCGTACTCGCGACGAGAGGAAAGGTTCGTGCCGATCGCGGCCAGCCACGGAGGTGACATTGCAGCAGCACCGAAACATCGAAGTCGGCGGCGCAACGCTCGAATGCACCCTTTACGGGTCCGGCACTCCGGTGGTGTTGCTCGCGAATGCCGGCTGCAGCACCGGTTATTTTGAGGACCTGGCACGCGCGCTCGATGCCCGAGGGTTCCAGACCATCTCCGTTAACATGCGCGGTGTTGGAGAGAGTCGCGGCTCACTCGACGGGGCAACTTTGCACGATTTGGCCGTCGATGTCGCCGAAGTCCTGGAAGCTATGGATTCCGGCCCGGCGCACCTGGTCGGCCATGCCTTCGGCAATCGGGTCGCCCGCTGTTTGGCGGCGGACCGGCCCTCGCTGGTGCGCAGCGTGACTCTGCTTGCGGCGGGCGGTCTCATCGGACCCGCAACGCCACTGGGCACGGGCTTTCGCAACGCTACGGAAGTCAAGATGAATGGCAGCGATTGCGTCACCGTGATGGGGGCGCGCTGGCTGTCGCCGGCGTCCGATCCGAAAATACTGGCGCAGGTCGAATGTTGGCCGGCGGTGCATCTCGCCCACCTCGCGACCAGCCGGGGGGTGGCGCTCGAGGATTGGTGGGGCGCCGGAACGGCCCCTCTTCTTGTGATCCAGGGGCTCGATGATATAGCGGCTCCGCCGGGCAATGGCCACGCGCTCCGCGAGCAATTCGGCGAGCGCGTCCGGGTTATCGACCTGCCTCGTGCAGGACATTTTCTGGTGTTGGAGCAGCCCGAAGCCGTTACCCGCGCCGTCGCCGAGTTTGTCGGCGCTGGCGCAGGTCCTCGCTGACTGCTTGCGGAAGATCGAGAGGAGTCGAAATGCCGCGCTACGACGACACATTTGTGGATCGCTTGTTGCGCGATCAGGAGGGCTTATGACCGACATTATCATCCTGCACCACTACGATACCTCTCCCTATTCGGAGAAAGTCCGGCTCGGCCTTGGCCTCAAAGGCCTCGCTTGGGCGTCGGTCGAGATCCCCGTCATCATGCCGAAACCCGATCTGACGGCGCTGACCGGGGGCTATCGCAAGACGCCCGTGCTGCAAATCGGCGCCGACATCTATTGCGACAGTCAACTGATCATGCGCGAGCTGGAGCGCCGACATCCGAGCCCGGGTTTTTATCCGGCCGGTCGCGGCGCGGCGGATGCGCTTGCGTGGTGGGCAGAGAAGACTATGTTCAGCCCGGCGGTCGGTATCGCTTTCGCCAAACGGCCGGACGCGTTGCCCGACGGGTTCCTCGAAGACCGCGCCAAATTCTCCGGCCGCAACATAGATCCGGCCGCAATGATGGCGGCACTGCCTTATCTATTCGATCAGCTGCGTGCGCATCTGCACTGGCTCGATCAGATGATGGCCGACGGGCGCTCGTTCTTGCAGGGCGCGGCGGCCGGCCTCGCCGACCTCGCGGCTTACCACCCCATCTGGTTCTTGCAGCGGAATTTCGAACCGGCGGCAGCACCGCTCGGCGGATTTCCAAGGCTATTGAGTTGGGCTGAGCGCGTCGCCGCCATTGGCCACGGCGACCGGCGCCCCATGACGTCACAGGGAGCGCTTGCGGTCGCCAGCGCTGCCACGTCGTCCACCGGCACCGTCGCCGACCGCGACGACCCGATCGGTCGCCAGCCGGGGCAGCGCGTCACCGTCACACCGGACGATACCGGCCGCGATCCGGTCGTCGGCGAATTGGTGGCCTCAGGCGTCGATGAGATCACCATCAAGCGTAACGACCCCGCTGTTGGCGAGGTCTCTGTGCATTTTCCGCGTGCCGGCTTTGCCGTCACGCCGGCCTAGGTCAGCCCCGCGGCGCGACAGGCCGACATCCGCAGACTGTCAGAGCCAAAGTATCGTCTTGCGATACTCGAGATCGGCCAGCAGCGGCTGGGCCGGCCCCTGATGGAAGACGGCGCCACGCTCCAGGGCGAATACCCGGTCGGCGAGTGCCAGCACGAGATCGAGGTTGTGCTCGACGATGACGATCGAGAGATATTGGCGAAGATCGTCGAACACCTTGAAGAGCTCGAGCACCACCGCGGGCGCCAGCCCCTCG